>NZ_QSRC01000003.1:0-289653 GCF_003436895.1 Collinsella sp. TF09-1AT
CCAGCCAATCACGGCCATCGAGCACCTTGTTGAAGAGCGCATCCGCAGCGGTGGGATCGGTGTCGAACGTCGCGCCGGGCGTCTTATACGTATTGGTGAACGTGAGCGGAGCCGCAGTAGGCGCGTCATTTTCATCCACTCGTACCACGGTCAGCTTGCCGTCGGCACCGGAGGTCACCTTGACCTTGACGATCCGTACGGTATCGTCATAGGCGATGCCCGGAATCTTCGCGTTATCCGTCGGGAAAACCTCGGTCACGGCAAACGTGTAGGTGCCAGCCTTATTGAAGGTGATGTTACCGAACGAAGCCTGGTGGTCGGCAGTCTTGTTGGTGATTGTCACCTTCGTTGTGTCGGGAAGCAGGACCTCGTGACCTTCAATGGCACGCTGCGTCTCGTCGTCCTTGTACGCAAGGGAGAAGGAGAACGAGTCGCCGGAAATCCAATCTCGACCGTCGATGCTCTTCTGAACGATCAGGTTCGTGGAGCCGTCGAGAGTCCCACCGCTGTCGTCTACGCGCCAGTTGGCGATGAACGTCAGCTTGCCGACCGTCCCGGCGCCGACGATCAGGCTGTTGGTCGAGGGGAAGTCACCCTGCTCGGGATTGGTTTTAGTCCCGTCACCCAACGTCCAGCCGTCAAACACGTACCACTTCTTGGTCGCCTCGTTCCACACGCGTTCGGGATTCTTCACCGAGAAGCCCTCCTCGGCCGTGTACCGGGTCGGGTTCTTGCCCGCGGCTTCATTCACCGACGTCCCCTCCGGTGCCGTGACGGCCTTGAGGGCGACGTCGGCGGCGGCAGGCGAACCATCCGCGTTGGTGTACGCAACGGTGTAGTTGATCGGCTGCACCAGGTATGTGATGACGTCCGGGACCTTATCGCCCGCAAGGGCGGACACTGACTGCGCGTTGCCGTCTTTATCGATCCACTGCAGAACGGAGGCATCGTTCACCGAGATATACTTGTTACCATCCTTATTGACCAGTGTATAGCCCATGCCGATAAGCTTTTCCACATCCGCGGGACGGGGCGTCGTCACCGTTTGATAGGGGCTTGTCGTGAACTCACGGATGACTTTGGGCGTGTCGCCTGTCTCAGTGCCGGCCTTCACGAAGCGCACTTTATGCTGGCGCACCACGATGGGATCGTAGTAGAAAATAACATTGTAAGTGCCGTCCGGCTGGTCGAGCTTGAGAACCTTGCTCGTCCCGTTGGGAACATAGCCAGTCTGACTCTTTGCGGAGAAGGCCATCGTCGAGCCCGGGTTGAACGCCTGGTCCTTTTGCTCGGACTTTTCCAACACGTAATACTTCGTACGGCCGTTAGAGGTGATGTTGCCGTTCTCGTCTACCAGAACCGTATCTTTGTCCTCATCGCCATCAAGCGGGTCCTTCGTCACGTAGTAGATCGTGTAGCTAAATGTTTCCGTGCTGTTCGCCGACCATTTCGCCGCAACATGCTTGTCCTCCGCAATGGCCTGGTCGAAGTCAAACGCCGTCTCGGGAGACGCGATGTTGCCATCTTGGTCCGCAGCGTACCAGCCTTTCAGCGTGTAACCGGCGCGGACCGGACGCGGAATGATCGCCTCGGTGGAGGTGTAGCGCCTATTGGCGGGAACGCTTTCGACAACGTCGTTGCCGCTGTTGCCGATCGTGCCACCGTTTAGATGGAACGTCACCTCGTACGAAGGCGCATCCCAAATCGCATAGAGGCGCATGTTGCTCTCGATGGCAAACGTATCGCCGGCCTGCGCCTCACTGCCGGCGTCCTCGTTCATCGTCCACCGCATGTTCACACCTGCGGGACCGAGCGCCCAGCCCTTGAACGTCCAAGGCTTGGTGCCGTTATCCGCACGGTCGGGGCACACGGCGGTCGAGCCGAGGGCGGACCCATTGGTATCCGTGAGCTCCCAGCCGTATTTTCTCGCGCCATCGACCATCGTGTCGTTCTTGTCCTGGTAATCCAGCTTGTAGCCGTACGCGTCCTTGGTCACCTGCGCGCCGTAGGGCAGCCTGACCGTGCCGAGCGTCACCTCGCTGCCCGTCGTGATGTTGCTGGAGGGCGCCATGTAGGTGATGGTGTAGCGCTCCCTGTTGTAGTAGAAGTACAGGTCGTAGGGGTCCGCCGCCGTTCCGCACGTCGTCCCGTTCCACGCACCGTCACCGTCGGCATACCGCGTGCTGTGGTCGGCATGGGTGTTCGCACGAGTCATGTGCAGGCGCGCGCTGGGGTTCTGCTTTTCGATAGAGTTCGAGGACACCGTCTCCACCCGGCGGGCGACGGCGTAGTACTTGCCGTCGTACGAGCGCACCGCGTAGTAGGCCCCGTTCGGGTCGTCGTACGTGATCTGCCCGTTGTTATAGGACACCCTCATCAGGTCGTTGAAGCCGTACCCGGCGATCGTCGGGTTGTCCGTCGGGACCAGGTACAGGAAGTCGCGCTCGTTGGTCGTATTATTGTTGTTGATGCTGACCCGCTGCATGCCCGTCACGTTTAGATCAGGCACCTCGAAGCAGTGGTTGTTGCGGTAGTGGCTGATGCTCCCGTTGAACCAGTAGGCCACCAGGTTGTGGCGCAGACCGGAGCCGGTGACTTTGCCAGACTCGTCGAACGTCACCGGATGCTTCGGGTCGGCGACGATCTCGGAGCCCATGGCCGCGTACGTTCCCATAATGGTGGGCTCGCCTTGGTTGTACTTGCCCGAGTTGAAGAAGCCACCCTCGCAGTACTTGCCATCGGTCGTCCCCCACGAGACCATCCTGGCCGTAGTGCCACGATTGCCAGGGTTGTCCAATCTGCTGACAACACTCTCGCTCGACCTGGCAACGGGCCAGACGTCGCGCAGGTCCGCGCCGTACTTGGCGCGGATGGTGATGGTCCGAGGGACGGGCATAGCCGCGTCGGCGTCCACGTCGGCGCGCATCCATCCATTGCGGTAAGTGCCGTTTCCGCCGTCATGGGGTGTGCTGTAGCCGAAGTTGAGGGTTCCGTCCGGAACCGCTGCGCCATGGCTGAAGCTGTAGCCGTTAGTGCTGGTAGCCACACAATAAGGGGAAGAATCGCCGTTAAAGCTTGCCTCACCATAATAAGTAAACTTCAACTCATAGACATTGCGCGTGAAGTAGACGTAGATTGTGGTTTTGCCATCAGAGGAAGCAGAAGTCGCATTGTAGTTGATTCCGCTCTCGTCCTCATGCACGATCTCGAAACCCGCCTGGGAGTAGAAATCGGCCACGTCGAGCTCACTCGCTTCGCCCATGGCGGTCTTGAACTCTTCGGCCACCTTAGACTGGATGCCATTGAGCAGTTCCTTATTGCCACCAGACTTCAACAACGCAGAATCGGTCTCCACGTCCATCGTAAAGCTATGGGCGTTGCTGTAGTGAGACTCGGTAGTACCCAGCTGCGGCTTATGAGTCACCGGAGCTTTTTGGTAATTAGTGTACTTCTGCGTGTAGTAGCTATCCCCACCCGCGTTGCCGCCTTCGGCAAGCGCCTGCACATCATCGGTACCGGTCAAATCCTCGGTCCAAAGAATGACGCGAACCTGGGTTGTGTCCGGAATCCACTTGGGCACCAGATGCAGTGCGAGGACGCCGCCACTCTCCTGCAGCTTGGCTTGTGCAATCGTGTCCTCATTTATGACAAGCGAAGGGTTGTTTTGATCGAGGTCGATATATTGATCATCGTTGTAACTACCATCCGCGTTGGCCGTTGCATTCTTTTCGAGATAGCGCCAACCGGCAAACGTATAGCCCGTACGTTTTGGTTCCGTAACAATTGTGAAGTCGACTTCTTTGCCTAACTCGACCTGCTGACGGGGAATATAGGTGTAGTCGGTATCGAAGATAACGCGATAGGAGCTCGCTGCTGAATAAAAGATGTCAACCGTCGTCTCGTTATTCGTGGTTTGATTCTCGATCAGCTTCTGAGCAAAGGCGTTTGGCTGAACCAGCTCGTAGGGATTACCATCAGCGCTTCCATTGTCGGTATGAGTGCGCGCGGTCGCGCGAGTCTGAGCGCCCACGCGCCCCTGCTGGGTGTCCTTGTCCAGGCAGACGTATTCCTCGGTGCCCACCTGCTTTTTGTCCTCGGGCGGAAGGACGGTGATCTCGTCGTCGCTCAGACCGCACAGCGTCCGCGGGACCCAGTGCCTCACCAGATACCAAGTTGCATTACGGCGATAGTACACCGTGATATCGAGCTCGTTTTTCCGGGCGCTTGCCAGCTGGTCTGCGGTCAGCGTCACTTCGATCTTGGGATTGACCAGAGCGTTTGCGCCATGGTTGCCCGAAGTGTCGCCGGGATGCGTGGCGTCGTCGCCGCACACCGCCTCCGCATAGTAGCCATCGGCACTGAGCCGGCGGGCGGCGTTCCATGCCTTGTTGTATTCATCGGAGTAGCGATTGCCATAGGCGGGGTTCTGCAGGTTGTGATCACTGTCGACCTTTTGCTGCTGGTAGTAGTAGACGGTCTTGTGGTCGATGTCGACGTCGAAGTCACCGCTTTCGAGGGCCTCTGCGAACTCATCCGCAGTCATGCCGTCGGTCGGCGGGTTGACCAGGTATTTGTTCAGCTCTGTGGCATCCAGCACGATGCGGAAGCCCTCGACGGTGGGCAACTTCCACGTGGCCTGATACGTGCCATCGGCCTGTTTCTCAAACTTCAACTCGACCGTTTGGGGAGCGGCGGCGTCGATGCCCGCCAATCCGCCGGTGTTGGAGTAGCGGTAGTTCAGGTTGAGCGTCACGACATCCTGAGACGCAAACGTGTAGTCGGTGTCTTCGCCCTTGAACACGGTCCCCGTCCGCGGGGCGCGCTGCGAATCGTGCAACTGTGCCACCTGCTGCATAAGGGCCGTGCCCGCACACGCACAGGTTCCAACCGTCAGGAAGACGGCGGCTATGATGGCGCACAGAGCCTTGATGGGACCTCTGCTCTTTCTAGGCCCCATTTTAGAAGGCCCCCCCCCCCTGAAATGTTCAGATTCTCGTTCGCAACCATACCTGCTTCCCCTCTACGTTTGCACACGTTCGTGCGCTGGTAACCGAATTTGTAAGAATCTATATAGCGGCAGAATGATTACATTATATAAATTCGGTTACCTTAACACTGGAAGTACGGGAAGGAGGCCCTCGTTTAATATAAAATCCGCCAAGCGGTAAACACAAAAGCATCTCGCATATGAATCAAAGATGCCGATCCGGTAGTTTTAGGCATTTCGAGCCCATGTTCCGCAGTAAAAGCTCGAAAACATACCGTGTTTCGGAAAAGGCCCGCACAACATAACCGTCATGCGGGCCTTCGCTGCTAAACGCATCCGTATTGGCTACTTGACCTCGATCAGCTCATACCGGTCGGTGCCGAGGCCGATCTTGACACCGTGCTCGATCATGGCACGCCAATTGGTGTCGGGGTGCGTCATGTTGAAGTGGTCATGCTCGCAGTGCTCGGGGATGCCGCCGGAGGCCTCGAGCTTGTCGCGCATGTCGGTGAGCTCGGTGTTGGGCATCGCCGGCATCTTGAGCGCCGCGTCGATGCAGGCCTGGTCGATGGCGACCGGGTCAAAACTCGCGAACATGCCGATATCGGGCACGATGGGCGTGTCGTTCTCGGCATGACAGTCGCAGTTGGGGCTGATGTCCATAGCCAACGAGATATGGAAGCACGGACGGTCCTGCACGATGGCCTGTGTGTACTCGGCGATCTTGTAGTTAAGCACCTCGGCAGCAGCGTTATAGTCAGCCTCGATGGCGTCCTGGTTGCAGGCGCCGATGCAGCGGCCGCAGCCTAGGCAGCGATCGTGGTCGATGCTCGCGATGGGCGTGCTCACAACCTGGCCGTTCTTGAGCGTGCGCTCACGCGTAGTGGGGAAGCTGATGGCGCCGTGGGCGCAGATGCGCTCACAGGCATGGCAGCCGATGCAATGCTCGGCATCGACGCTCGGCTTGCCCGAGGCATGCTGCTCCATCTTGCCCGCGCGGCTGCCGCCGCCCATGCCGATGTTCTTCATGCAGCCGCCAAAGCCCGCGCCCTCGTGGCCCTTGAAGTGCGTGAGGCTGATTACGATGTCGGCGTCCATGAGCGCATGGCCGATCTTTGCCTCCTGCACGTACTCGCCGTTCTTGACGGGAACGATCGTCTCGTCGGTGCCCTTGAGGCCGTCGGCGATAATCACCTGGCAGCCGGTGGCGTACGGAGTGAAGCCGTTCTGGTACGCGCAGTCGATGTGCTCGAGCGCGTTTTTGCGACTGCCCACGTAGAGCGTGTTGCAGTCGGTGAGGAAAGGCTTTCCGCCCAGCTCCTTGACCACGTCCGCGACGGCACGGGCGTAGTTGGGGCGCAAGAAGCTCAGGTTGCCCAGCTCGCCGAAGTGGATCTTGATGGCGACGAACTTGTTGTCGAAGTCGATCTGCTCGATGCCGGCGCGGCGAATCAGGCGCTTGAGCTTGTCGAGCTGACTCTCGCGGCCGTGCGTGCGCAGGTTGGTGAAGTACACCTTGGCAGGTGCAGCGGGTGCAGTTGCGGTCATAGATATATCCCCTCGGTCTATATGGCGTTACAGACATAGAGGATGGTACCCGTTATAGCGGGGTTGAAGTCAAGCGCGGCGCCTAGCCGTTGGGGACGTTCTTAAACGACTAGTCGCTGGGGGCACCCTTTCGCCACCCGGCAGTTGGGGACGCTCCTTTTCTGCCGACAGTTAGGGACAGTCCTTGCCAGCCCGGCCGGCAAGCCGGCCAATCGGCAAAGACTGTCCCCCATGGCTAGTCGTTTAAGAACGTCCCCAATGACTAGGCGGTTAGGCGCGGGATTTGTTGTGCGCGAGGGCTAGGCCTGCGGCGGCGATGGCGGCGGCAAAGAGCGCCGTGACGCCCAGGTCGCAGGCAATGTCGCCCAGCACGGCAGGCGTCAGGTCCGAGGCAAGTGCCTTGCCGATCGCGTCGTTCACCCAATACGTCGGCACAAAATGCGCCGCGGTCTGCACGGCCGAGCCCATGAGCGACAGCGGCATCCAGGCGCCGCCCAAAAACGTCATGAGCATGCCGAGTAAGTTGCCCACGCCGTTGAGCAGCTCCTCGCGCGCGCCCAAGCTCGACAGCGTAAAGCCAACGGCCAGCGGCGTGCACGCCAGGGCAAACGTTGCAGCCAGCGCTAGGCACACGCGATCCACGCCAACCTCGGCAACCGCTCCGGCAAAGCCCACGACGCCCATCATGCTCGACACAAACCAAATACAAACGGTGAGCACGGCGGCGGCCGCGAACACGGCGAGCGAACGCTGACGCTCGGAGACCGGGCCGGCATCCATGCGGCGCACGCGCTCGGGCTCGTTCATGCCCGAGAGCACCAATCCCACCGACACGATGACCGACGAGATGATCGCGTACGCGCCAAAGTTGAAGTACGACTCGAGCGTGGCGGCGGCAGTCGAGTCGACCTTGACCTGCTCGATCTGGACCTCCGCGCGCTTTGCGGCCGCGTGCTCGGCCGCCTTGGCAACGTCGCCGTTAGAAGCAGCGGGCTCAAGTGCCGCCGCAGCGCCCGCGAGCGAGATCCAGCGCGAGGCCTCGGCAGACGAAAGCGCCGCCGCCATGGTGCCGGCACCGTAGGTCACATCGAGCTTGGGCAGGGACTCCCCCACGCGGGCGGCTGCAACGAGGTCGTCCTCAAACCCCTCCGGGATAAAGAACACGCAGTCGGCGCTGCCCTTGGCGCTGTTGCTCTTGGAGAGCGCGTCCGCAAGGTCGTACGTGTCGTCGCCAACACCCGTAACCAGGTCAAAGCGCGAGCCCAAGTGCTTGGTGAGCGCGCGCGAAAGATCGCTGTCGTCGCGGTCGACCACAATCACATTGGCGTCGTAGGGCTTGTATTCGGTGAGCTGCGACGAGTTCCAGCTCACCGATGCCGCGATGAACACACCCATCAGCGATATGAACACCGTATAGATGAGCAGGTAGAACGGATGCGCGAGCGCCATGCGCAGCGCAGTCTTAAAGGTGCTCATAGCGGCTCCTTCCAAAAATCAGCGTGGCGGCGACAACAAACACCAGCGTCATGAGGACCAGCGCGCCCGCACGGATGACAAAGGGACCCAGGTCCTCAAAGAAATATAAGCGGTTGAACATGTCGCAGATGAGCTTGACGGGGTTGAGCCAGCACTCGGCCGGGCAGGCGCGGGCAACGTCGTCGGCAAGTGCCATCGCCGGCTCGCCGTAAAGCCCGGCGAACAGGGCGCACGTGGTAGCGAAACCCGTGAGGATGCCCGACTTGGATGCCTTGCCACCCTTAACGGGAAGCGTGCCCACAAAGAGTCCCAAGCCCGTGGCGGCAAGCGCGGAAGCGGCGCCGCCCACCAAACACAGTCCCTCGCGCCCGCCAAAGTCGACGCCCACGACCAGGCGCACGTAGCCGATCGCGATCGTCATCGAGGCGAAGGAGACCAGCCACGAGCCGACAAAAATGCCGGCCAGCGACGCCGTCTTGGAAAGGCCGCCCACGCAGCGGCGCGCGCCAAGGCCCGACAGATTGGGCTGCAGGTCGACGACGCTTAAGGCGGCAAACTCGGCAGACATCATCGCGACCAGGCCAAAAAGCGCGTAATAGTAGATGACTGTGCCATCGGGCGTGGTGCGTGTCAGGCTTACGCGGCGGACGCCGCCCTCGAGCGACAGGGCGCGCGCAACCGCCTCGGGGTCGGCGAGCGCCGCCGGGTTGTCCTGGGCAATCTGGGACATGAGCTCGGCATTTTGCGTATACGAGCTCGCCACCGTCTCAAGGATGCTGCGGTCGGTGAGCACCGACGAGGCGCGCGAGCTGTCATAACTCGAAAGCAGCGTGAGCTTGGGCGTGCCCGCGGCATCGACCGTGTAGATGCCCACGACCTCGCCGGACTTGAGCGCACGGTTCGCGGCGTCCACATCCTCGCACTCGCTCACATCGAGCAGCTGATCGTCGCCCTCCTTGGCAAGCGAAGTCGCCACGCCCTTAAAGGTCGAAGCGTCCCAGGCCTCGTCCGCCACGACGGCAACCGGCACCGGGTCGATTTTGCCGTCGGAGCTGAGGTTCGCAAACATAAACATGAACATCGTTGAAAGCGCAATGGGAAAGATCGCGCCCCAGACCCATGTGCTCGGCCGACGCAGCAGCGTCTTGACCGTGGTGATGATGGTGTTGAACATGGCTGCCCCCTAGTCGCGCAGCTCGCGGCCGGTGATCTCGAGGAACACGTCGTTGAGGGTCGGCGGCTCGCTCCACACGCGGCCGAGCGCCACGTCGGCGACGCGCAGCGTGTCGAGGATGTCGACCAGATTGTGCGGGCTCGCCTCGCAGGTGCAGACGAGTTCGCCGCCGGAAAGCTCAACGCTGAGCACGTGCTCGAGGGCACGCAGGCGCTCGACCGTGGCGGCCTCGACGGTGCCGACCTCGACGGTCACGCGCTCGCCCATCTGAATCATGCGCTTGAGCTCGTCGTTGGTGCCCTGCGCCAGCACGCGCCCGCCGTCCATGATCATGATGCGGCTGCAAATCTGCTCGACTTCCTCCATGTAATGGCTGGTATACACCACCGTGGCTCCCTCGTCGCGCAGACGGCAGATGCCCTGCAGGATGGCGTTGCGGCTCTGCGGATCGACCGCCACCGTGGGCTCGTCAAAAAAGATCAGCTCGGGCTTGTGCGCGATGCCGCAGGCGATGTTGAGGCGACGCGCCAGGCCGCCCGAGAGCTTGCCGGGGCGAAACTTGGTAAAGTCGCCCAAGCCGACAAAGTCGATCGCCTCGTCCACCAGCGCGCGGCGACGTTTGCGGTCGTTGACGTAGAGACTGCAGAAATAGTCGATGTTCTCACGCACCGTAAGCTCGTCAAACACCGCAACTTGCTGTGGGACCACGCCGATGCGGCGTTTGAGGTCGTAACGCGTGGGCGTCATGGGCTCGCCGAACAGCTCGATGGTGCCCTTGTCGTAAGCGAGCAGCTGCAAGATGCAGTTGATGGACGTGGTCTTGCCCGAGCCGTTGGGGCCCAGCAGGCCAAAGATCTCGCCAGGGGCAATACTCAGGTTAAAGTGGTCGAGCGCAATAAGATCGTCATAGCGCTTGACGAGGTTTTCGACGTGGACGATGTCTGTCATAAGGCGGCCCTTCTGTTGCTTGCGGCCCGGTACGATTGCATCATCGCAGGAGCGGACGGCGCGCACCAGTGAGCTTTGTCACGAGTGCGAGGGGGCGGAGGCGAAATCCCCGCTCGCGCAAGCGATCGACGCCGCTTTGCCGCGCGGGAGGAATGTCACGGTTGCCCCGGGCGGCGCCTTCCCCGTGCGCGGCATCGCGTACAATACCCGTATGAATAGGCTATTCGACAAATCGATCGTGCTGGCGTGCTGTATTGCGGCCGCTCTGGGCCTTGCTGTGGATGCCCGCTTGGTCGCGGCGTTTTGCCTTGGCGTTATAGCCACCTCGGCGTCGGAAGTCGCACGAGAAGAACACGCCCATCGCGCGAGCGAGGCCGCGAGCTACGCCTACATCATCGCTGCCGTCTTCGTGCCGCCATTTATGCCGTTCGCACCCCTTGCCTTCTATGACATCGCGCGACGCGTGCGCCGTGAACGCATCTGGCCCGCGCCGGCGATTAGCGCCGTGTTTGTCTGCGCGCTTGTCGCGGACCTTCGCGGCGGCGCGCTCACCACCCGAACGCTGCTGCTAACCGCCATCCTTTCGGTCGCTGCCACGTTGCTGTCGCTGCGCACCGCGCAGCTGGAGCGCGAACAGGAACGCATGCGTCGCACCCGCGACAAGCTGCAAGAACGCGCCCTGGCACTCGAGGCACGCAACCGCGACCTCGCCGACCGCCAGGACTACGAAGTCGAGCTCGCGACGCTCGCCGAACGCGCCCGCATCGCGCGCGAGATCCACGATAACGTGGGCCACCAGCTCACGCGCGCTTCGCTTCAAACCGAAGCTCTGCGCGTGGTCCACGCCAACGAGCCCAGCGTCGCCGCCGATTTCGCCGACGTCAAATACACCGTTGACGAGGCGCTTCAGCTCGTGCGCGCCAGCGTCCACGCGCTCAACGACAATGCGGCCAACCTCTCCGTGCAGCTCGAGCGCATCGTTGAAGGCGCACGCTCGGACAGCGGTCCGCAGATTGAGCTTGAGGTTTTGGCCGAGCATGCACCCGCCAACGTCGCCAACTGCTTTGCGGCGGTACTGCGCGAGGCGCTTTCCAACGCCATGCGCCACGCCCATGCCAAAACCATTACCGTGCGGTGCATGGAGCATCCGTCGTTTTACCAGCTCGTCGTTACCGACGATGGAACGGGCGGGGTTCGGACAGGCGCCCACAGCGCCACAGGGGGTATGGGGCTCGTCTCCATGCGCGAGCGCGTCGAGGCGCTTGGCGGAACCTTCACCGCCGGCCTGCGCGCCGGCGCCCCCGGCTGGCGCGTGTTTGCCACCATCCCCAAACAGCAAGGAGATGAGGGCCGATGAGGCTCATAGTTGTCGACGACGACCGCCTAGTGGTCGATTCGCTCAAGATTATCCTGGGCGCTCAGCCGCAGATAGAGGTGGTGGGCACCGGTGCCGACGGCGACGACGCGGTGGCGCTCTGCGCCGAGCACGCACCCGACGTCGCGCTGCTCGACATTCAAATGCCAGGGCGCGACGGCCTTTCGGCGGCGCGCGAAATCCTTGAGCACGACCCCGCGGCACGCGTGGTGTTTCTGACGACATTCTCGGATGACGAGTACATCGTGTCGGCGCTCAAGCTGGGCGCCCGCGGCTACCTGATTAAAACCGATATCGCCGCCATTCCTCCGGCGTTGGCGCAGGTCATGGACGGCAAACGCGTGCTCGAGGGCAAGGCGATCGAGGATATCGATTTTGATGGGGCGGGCATCGCGGCGGGCACGCCCCGCCGGCCCGCGGCCTTTGCCGGCCTGACCGACCGCGAGTTCGAAGTCGCAGAGCTCATCGCCCGCGGTCTCGACAACAAGGAGATTGCCGCCACGGCATACATGGGCGAAGGCACCGTGCGCAACCACATCAGCTCGATCCTTGCCAAAATGGGCCTGCGCAACCGCACGCAGATCGCCATCGCCTACCTGCGAGGGTAATTACCCAACGGCCAACCGCCCCGGCATAGCAAAATGGCTGTCACCGATTTAATGCCATTTCAAAACTATGCCGGTTTACGGGGCTAAACTCAGGACCCCCATCCATACCCGCGTTTTCTGCAAAATGACGGCTCGTCTACCTGCGGTTTCATTTTCACGAATATCGGCATGGTTGGGGACTCGTGACTCAGCCCCGTAATCCGGCATAGTTTTGTTCGCGGCGGCCCAACCGCGCGTTCAAGCGCGGGGCCGGCGGGGCATTTTTGCCCCGCCGGCCCCTATTCCAGCTCTATTCCAGCTCTATTCCGGCGCTATTCCGGCTTGGTTTCTACCGTGAGAATCTTGTCCGCCGCAACCGGAGTACGGGCGGTGTCCATAGTCAGGCAGTGCTTGGGGCAGCTCTCGATGCACTCGCCGCACACCACGCAGGCGTACGGGTCAATCGACCACGTTCCGCCTTTGCGATCGACCGCAAGCGCGCCCGCCGGGCAACGGCGCGCGCACATGCCGCAGCAAATGCACACGTCCATGTCGTTGACGATGTGCCCACGCAGGCGCTCGGGTGCCGCGAGCTTCTCCTGCGGATAGCACACCGTTACCGGCTGCTTGATCATAGAGCCCAAGGCCGTCTTGGCAAATGTCAGCAAACTCATGCCGCGCCTACCTTTCCGTGCAGCTAATGCAGGGGTCGATGGTCAGGATAATCATAGGCACGTTAGCAATGAGCACGCCCTGCAGCGCATGCGTCAGACCCGCCAGGTTTTGCGACGTCGGCGTGCGCACGCGGAAACGGTCAAGGTTCTTGGTGCCGTTGCCGCGCACATAGTAATACGCCTCGCCGCGCGGCTGCTCAATCACAACCTCGCCGAGCGCGCCGTCAGCCGGCGTGAGCTTGGTGCGCCCGCCGATACCGTCGTGCGGAATCTTGCCCACAAGCTCCTTAATGATGTCCAGGGCCTGCGTGACCTCGGCACAACGCACCTGGCAGCGGGCATAGCAGTCGCCATCGGTAGCAACGATAGGCTCAAACGCAGCCAGATCCGCATAGGCGCCGTCGCCGAACATGCGCACGTCGTAGTCCACGCCCGAAGCGCGCCCAAACGGACCGACCATCGAAAGGTCCAGCGCGTCCTTCTTGCTGATCACGCCCACGCCATGCAGGCGCTCGCCGCAGCTGTCGTCGTCCAAAAACGTATGCACCAGGGCCTCGTAGTCGGGGCGCATGGCGTCGAGCGTTTGGACAATACCCGCCAGCTCAGAATCCTCAATATCATGCTTAAGGCCGCCGACCTCGTTAATCGAAAGGATCACGCGGCCGCCGCACGTGCTCTCAAAGATCTTGAGAATCTGCTCGCGCAGGGTCCACGAACGATAGAACAGCGCCTCGAAGCCAAAGGCATCGGCGAGCAGGCCCAGCCACAGCAGGTGCGAGTGGATGCGCGAAAGCTCATGCAAAATGGTGCGGATATACTGCACGCGCCCGGGCACCTCGATATCGAGCATGCGCTCGCAGGCGCTGGCATAACCGTAGCTGTGACCCACGGCGCAAATGCCGCAGATGCGCTCGGCGATGTAGCCAAACTGGTGCATATCGCGCTTTTCGGTGAGCTTCTCAAGGCCGCGGTGCACAAAGCCAATCTGCGGAATTGCCTCGATAACGCGGTCGTCCTCGATCACCAGGTCCAGGTGAAGCGGCTCGGGCAGCACAGGGTGCTGCGGGCCAAACGGAATAACGGAGCGGTGTGCCATGGACCTTACGCCTCCTTTTTCTGCTTGTCGCGGGCGGCCTTGGCGGCAAGCGCCGCGCGGACCTTGGCCGCTTTCTCGGGATCCATGGCGGCGAGCTTTGCCTCAATCTCGGCAGCCTTGAGCGCGGCCTTGGCGGCAGCCTCATCGTGCTGAGCATCGGAGCCGGCAGCCGCAGCGGGCTGAGCGACGACAGCGCCCGCGGCACCGCCAGCGCCCGCGGCGCCCTCCCCCGCAGCAGCCGCAGCCGCGGCGGCCTTCTCGGCCGCAGCCTTGCGCGCCTTGGCCTCGGCGGCGGCACGGACCTTCATGGCCTTCTCGCGCGCGGCCTTCACCTCGGGCGTGATAACGCTCATGGGCTCGGCAGTCGAAACCTGGTAGAAAAAGCCCTTAAAGTCAATCTGCATATCGGTGATGGCAAGACCAAATAAGTCGTGCGCTTCGTTTTCAAACGGGAACACCGCCGGATAGTACGAGCTGATGGACGGAATCTCCTGGTACTGGTCGATGCCCTCGACTACCAGGTTCTCAATCGCATAGCTGCCGTCCTGCGCAATATGCTCCTGAGCAGCACGAACGTTGATAAACGTATAGACTAGGCGATACGTGCCGTCGTCGACGTTGCGCTCGGCATGCATTTGCACAAAGCGCGCGCCGACGCCCTTGAGCACCTGGACATGCGACAGGAGCTCGTCGATCCCAACGGTGGTATAGATAGCCTTTTGCATTACTCGGCCTCCTTTGCAGCGACGGGCGCGGCGGGCGTCCCAGCGGGCGTGTCGCCGGCCCCCGCAACTGCCACAAACCCGTCCTCGCCCAGCTCAACGCCACCGTCCCAGGTTGCGGCACCTCCCACGGTGAGCGGGTCGCCACCGGCACGCATCACGGCCTCCTTCTGGTCCAGAATGCCGCACGCCTCCACGATGGCATCGATCACGGTCTCGGGGCGGATGGCGCATCCGGGCGCGTACACGTCCACGGGAATCGCGCGGTCCACGCCGCCGATCACGTTATAGGCATCGCGGAATACGCCGCCCGAGCACGCGCAAATGCCGCAGGCCACCACGCACTTGGGCTCGAGCATCTGGTTGTAAATCTGGCGCACGACGGGCAGGTTCTGGGCATTGACCGACCCCGTCACCAAAAAGATGTCCGCATGCTTGGGGTTGCCGGTATTGACCACGCCAAAGCGCTCCGCATCGAACAGCGGCGTGAGCGAGGCCAACACCTCAATATCGCATCCGTTGCAGCTCGAGCCGTCGTAATGAATAACCCACGGCGAGCGCGACATTTTATGATCCATGGATGCCGCCTCCTAAATAAACACGTCGACGAGGATGGGCATAAGGTTGAGCAGGCCAAACACCAGCGCCACGCCCCAGCCGAGCTTAAAGCAGCTGCGCCAGGTGCTGCGTGCGAAGGTGTTGTCGATCAGCACCTCGACAAAGTACGTCGTAACCATCACGACCAGGGCTACGGCCCAGCTCACCGGGTTGTCCCAGACAAAGAACATGCCCACCCACATCAAAAACAGCACGGTCTCACACCAGTGCATAAGGGTCATCTTGGCCAGCGTACCACCGCTCATCTCGGTGGCGACACCCTGGACAATCTCTTGATGCGCGTGATGCGAGTACGAAAGGTCAAACGGCGACTTGCGCAGTTTGATGGTGAGCACCGCAAGCAGCGCCAAGAAAATGGGCGCACTGTACGCGATGATGGGCGCCGACTGCCCGGTTACGGCGATGGAGTCGAAGCTATCGGTGGCGAGATACAGACCCACGCTCATCAGCAGAACGGCGGGCTCGTAGCTCATAACCTGCAGCAGCTCGCGGTCGGCGCCAACCTGGGCAAACGGGCTTTGCGTCGAGGCGGACGCCAACACCACAAAGATCGCGGCGAGCGTCACCATAAAAGCGCATAACAGCGTGTTGGAACCCGACACAAAGATGCCGCCGCCCACCACGGTAAAGATGAGCGCGCACGCCATGTAGGTATCATCCATGGTGTTTACGCTGGCAGGGGCCTTGCGCAGGAGCTTGGCCACATCGTAGAACGGTTGCAGCAGGCGCGGGCCCACGCGGCCCTGCATGCGGGCCGAAAGCTTGCGGTCAACGCCGTCGATCAAACCGCCCACAAGCGGCGCAATCAGGGCAAACGCCACGGTACCAATAAATATGCCCACGACGCCCGAACCTTCAAAATACTTACCGCGCAGCACCGAGGGCGCGCTCATGGCAAGTCTCTCGGGCCCGATCCACGCGCAGCACAGCAGCGCAAACAAGATAATGCTGCAGCACACGACGCTGCCCGCGGGGCCGATACGCTTCTCGCCAAGGGCGTCCTCCGAGTACCAATTGCGCTTTTCGGCCTTCACCTCGTGACCCATCGAGCCACGGAAATGGCGGTAATTGTCGGTCCCCACGCCCGAAAGATATACGTTTACGTGCGGCTTGTTGCTCACACGGAATGAAGTCAGCAGCACCACGGCAATAAACGCCACGATAACCACCATCAGATACATGGCATCCTTGCCAATAACGTACGGCACGCGGCCAAACACCATGGCCAAGTAAGGCGACACCAGACCGCTCGAGATAACCGGGAACGCCACGCAACACAGAATCAGCAGCGCGGCGATGGTGTTGAGCGCCATCCATTCGGTCTTATGGACATTGACCTCAACGTTTTGAGCCGTGGGGTCGACGCCCGAAAGCTTGGCAAGCCACTTGCCCCAGAAGAAGAACGTCGCGGCCGAGCCAAAAGCAAGCACCATGATCATGAGCACGTTGCCGGTCTGCGCAAACGCCACCAGGGCGCCCCACTTGGAAACGAGCATGCCAAACGGCGCCACAAACATACCCATGATGCCCAGCATCATCAGACGCGTCAGGTGCGGCATGCGGCTGAACATACCGTCCATGTCCTCAATGTTACGGCTGCCGATATGATGCTCGGCGGTGCCCACGCACAGGAACAGCAGCGACTTGGCCACCGTATGGAACAGGATCAGGAAGATGGCCGCCCATACGGCCTCGGGCGCGCCGACACCCAAGCAGGCACTGATGAGGCCCAAGTTGGAAATGGTGGAGTACGCGAGCACGCGTTTGGCATTGCTCTGCGAGATGGCCATGAGGGCAGCAAGCAAAAACGTGATGGCGCCCACACTCGTGACCATAAAGCCGGTCACGGGATAGATGGCATAGAGCGGGCTCAGCTTGACCATCAGGAACACGCCGGCTTTGACCATGGTGGACGAGTGCAGCAGGGCGCTCGTGGGCGTGGGGGCAACCATGGCGCCGAGCAGCCAGGTGTGGAACGGCATCTGCGCGGCCTTGGTGAGTGCGGCGAGCGACAGCAGAACGACCGGCATCACCAGCAGCGCGGATTGTGCGGTTCCGGCGCAGGAAAGCTCGATCATACCCGAGATGGTCAGCGGCATGCCGTTAACGTGCAGGTACATGAGTCCGGCCAAAAACGCGATACCGCCCAGCATGTTGAGGATGATCTGGGTGAAGGCGTTTTTAATGGCCTCGGGCGTGCGCGTGTAGCCAATCATAAGGAACGAGCACACGGTGGTGATTTCCCAACCGCAGAACAGCCACTCAAGGTTGTCGCTCGTCACGATGACGAACATGGCCGAGAGGAACAGGAACATGAGCGCCAGGAACTGCGGGCGACGGTCGGGCGCAGTCTGCCCGCGCAGTGCGGCCTCGTGCTCGTCGTGGGCCTGGAAGTCCTTCATGTAGCCCAAGGCGTACACGCAGATCAGGCTGCCGACGATGCCAACGGCGAGGACCATGATCACGCTCATGTAATCCAGGTAGAGCGGCGTGGCCGTAACGGCTTCGACCGCGGGCAGCGTCATGGCCGCAAAGGCGACCGAACCCACCAGCTGGACGATGCCGAGCACACCGGTAAGCACACTCTTATATTTATGCGCGTTGTACAGGATGACGGCGCACAGGATCACGTCGATGACGGAGTTGATGATCGAGAGCACGTGCGAGGTGCCGGGGGCAACCTCAAAGCTCTGCGGACCCGTGCCAAAAAATAAGACGGCAACTACAACCGTTGTCGCCATAATGACGCCGGAGCCTACAAGCCCTACCGCATCGCGAGCACGGTCACCGCGCGCAAGCAGCATGCCCAGCGCCGGTACCAGCGGAAACAGGGTAAGGAAATACAGTAGCGTCATACCATCACTCCCCCATGCAAAAACGCTATACATGCATTACGTTATAACGCTAATTCGAGCACCTGAAGGCGGGCTTTCGGCCAACTGTGGAACTTTAGACGTGCGAGGTAAGAAGCCTGTCCGTATTGAAGCAATATGGCGGGCCCCGTCGCGGCAGTGCAGGGCGCGCCCCATTAAATGACAACCTCCTCTGCTCCGAAAGAGCCTTTAGAGGGGCATCGCGATAGAAAAAATGCACCCCGTAGGCGCACGTTTTCGCTACTCCGCTTTCTTGGCGCGTGGTTTACGACCGCGCGGCTTATCAACCAGCGCTGCCTCGCCGCCGTCGCGATACTGGCGGCACCAGGCCTTAACCGAAGACTCGCTGGGAATCTGGTGTTTGATCATGGCCTCGCGAACCGTCAGGCCGTTTTCCAGGCGATCCTTAACTACGGCGAGCTTAACCTCGTACGAATACGTGTGATGGTGAGTGCCCGCGTTGAGCACGGCATCGGCACCGCCCACGGCATATGCGCGGGCCCACTGACGAGCCGTTGCCTGGGGAATGCCAAGCTCCGCGGCGAGGGCGCGATGACCGACCCCCTCTTGGAGGACCTCGACGGCGCGCTGCCTAACCTCGGGCGCATGCGTACGAGTCCTAGTTGCTTCTGACATACCTGCCACTTCTTAGCCTTAACCGTTAATCTGCTTTCTTACGTGCATGTTAGATAGTAGCATTTTGCTGTTCGCGCGTAGCAGTTAATTGAAAATAGCAACGGCGGCATCTGGGCATTTGCCATTTATTTGCGACATTTCTTTACGTTCTATTTACGCAGCTAGTTAGCTCGCAGCTCATTGAGCGTGTTTTACCAACCAGATTGGTATCTTTTTGTTTCGCTTGGTATAGTTTGCGTAATTATTAACCCCTCCTAGCCCCTAAGTTAACGCGGCGGGCCTTCCGTTTACTCTCCAGCTTTCCACTTAACTTTCCAGCTTTCCACCTTAGGTGTTAAGTTAAGTGGAAAGTTGGAAAGATGGTGGGAAGTCGGCAAAGCTAAAACACCTTTCTCCAGCGGCGGCTGGACAGTTAGTTCAGATTCGTATTTTTTGACAGCACCGAAACTCTATTCTGGCCCCCTGAGAAGCCCCGTTGGCGGCTCACTAAATACAAATAGAGCTCATATCGGCCAGCTAACCATAGTTCTGGACTGTTTTTTGCCCCAAAACGAGCGCCGGATGCGCCTGCTGCGGTCTGGAATTATACGTATCTGAACTAACTGTCCAGCGGAGTCCAAGACCGGGATCGCGCAGACTAGAGGGGGGCGGCAACTGGGTGGTTGCCGCCCCCCTTGCGAAGCTAGTCGGCTTCGGAATCAGTGATCGATGCCGTTGAGGTTCACCCTCGTGAGCGTATAGGTCACATAGTCGGGCGATTGAGGCGTTGCGCTCGCCATGTCACCCTTAACCAGGCTCGCTGTCATCACCAAGCGATAGTTCGCGTAGAACCGACTCGGCTCAACCTGCATTTTGACCGTAACAGTAAAGGGCAGGCTAAACGTAGTGCCAGCGTTCTGCGTTTTGAATTTGCCATTCTCCTTCGTGTCGGTGAAGGTAATCGCATTGCCCTCAGCTTTAACCTCGGCAAGTTCACTCGCCCCCGTTACGTAGTTGGAAATGCCATCCGTTACGTTCTCATACAAACCATCGGTCCCGCTGCGGACGCACCCGATCACGCCGCCAAAAAACGCGCCCGGCACGCCAGAGGCGTCTTTATTCTTATGTGCAATAGAGGCCGCCTTGCCCGAGTATTCAATGTTCAGATTACTCACAACGCTACCGTAGCTATACGGGATCAACCCAGAAAGCGCACCTGTGTCCTTGGAGTTGCGGATCTTGATAGCCGCCTGCGTAGCTACCTGCGACGAGCCCCTCAGATTACCAACGATAACGCCACGGAACGGGTAACCTTTATTACCCAAGCCCTGAAAAACGGCGGCGTCCAGCTCAAGCGTGTCAATGCTTTCCCCCTTGTCGTTCTCCGGCTCGATGCTGTAGTAGGCACTCTGGAGATAGCTATGCATCGTCGCGTCGTCAAGCGTATCTTTGGGGTCGGTTTTGTTAGGCTCGACCCGTCTCTCTCATGTTTTGCTCGCCTGCTTGTAGACGTACGTCACTTCATTACTAGCATCCGCTGGGCACGGTCGAGCTCGTCGCTGCTAGGCGTACCCATGTAGCCCGTGAGCAAATCGCTCGCAAACAGGCTCTGAGCGGTACCCGTCGCGGCGACGGACTTAAGAAATCCGTTGGCGATGTAGGCGGAATAGGTAAAGTAACCACCCATCACGAGCGCCACGGCGCAAACAAGTGCGATTGCCGCCACAACCAGCTTGTTCTTGACTAGGCTTTTGCTTTTTGCCAGCTGCTCGCGCTCGGCATCCTGCTGCTTCCCCTGCTTCTCCATGTGCGCTCCCTCTCCTACTTACCGCTCGTGTTGCGCGCGATCAGGTAGATCACATCGGTCTCTTTGGCGCTCTCATCCCACGAAAGCTCGATGATAAAGTTGAGCGTGTTCTTGCCATTCGAGCCGTCGAGTGTCTTGGCGTTGAGTTCGCTTTTGCTGAACACCTTGAAACGGTAGAGCGGGCGTGCGTTGCGCTGGACGTTTTGATAGTCCTTGAATGTAGGGTCGCTTGCGCCCTCGCCCGGCACGGCTGCCAGGCCGCCGCCCGGGTCGTTGATGGGCGTGAAGCTCTTCAGCAGATCCGTTTCAGACATTTTCATGCTATAGGGCTTGCCACCCGCAGTGCCGCTCACGTCGGGAGTATCACCTAGGCCCTGATTCTCGGCTTTATACAGCTCGATAGTGAGACCTTTAATATTGGTCGTATTCGCAAGCTGCAGCTCAAACCCATCGCCGCCCGTCTGCACGCAAAACGGGCGCTTGAGCGTCACCGTGTTGCCGGTCTTGGTATCGCCGTATTCGGGGTTGTAACTCAGGTCGATCTGCTCGGCGGCCGTAGCGTTGGGGCCCAGCACCTTGAGCTCTGCCGGCTCCTTGATCTTGCCGACGGTGGAGCCGCGATTGGCATCGACAAACCATCCGAGCGTCAACCCCAGCAACACGAGAAGCACGGCCAGCAGACCCATGATGGCCAGGGATTCGCGACGATGATTGCTGGTCCACGTCTTGATGCGCTCGATGCGGCCAACCGGACGCGCTTCGCCGTGCGAGCCGAACCCGTTGCCGCCGGGGTTTGCCGCTCCTTCGTTGTGTTTGATATCGCCCTGCTCGCGGGCATTAAGCTGCTCGTCCATTTATTTATCCGCCTCCTTGGCGGTAAAGCGCACGCGAATGTACTTGATGTTCTTGCCGATAACCTCGTCGGCGTTGTTGTAGTAGCTGGCGCAGGTTTCCACATCCGCAGAGGACATGCCGGCTCCGACAGGCGGGACCGCACTAGGCGCCTGACCTGGCACGCTCGTGCTATCGGCGCGGAAATGGCGCGCGTGGTTACTGTTGATGTCGCCGACGAGGGCTGCGTATCCCGCGGCGGGGTCCGTGCTCGCAAAAAGGTTGCCGCCGTAGCCGGCGTTGCCCGTGCGAACGTAGCTCTTAAACTGCTCCGGCCAAATCCAGTAGAGGGTTTTGGG
This sequence comes from Collinsella sp. TF09-1AT, assembly GCF_003436895.1. NCBI lineage: Bacteria > Bacillati > Actinomycetota > Coriobacteriia > Coriobacteriales > Coriobacteriaceae > Collinsella > Collinsella sp. TF09-1AT. The sequence goes on from NZ_QSRC01000003.1 coordinate 21,691, forward strand.
TACGGTTTTGGTCGTATTGTTTGAGCCCTCAGCGCGAAAGCTCCTCGCCGGAATGGCAAAACTCTGCGTGATGACGGTAACGCTGGCTCCGTCCTGGGTCACCGCGGTTGTCGTGGGAACCAGCGGATTGGAGTAAAAGCCAGAGGTGTCTTTGCCCTAGAAAACCAGGATATGACCGCGCACCAAACCTTTAAGCGAGTTGATGATCTCTTCGTTTTTCGATGCGTCCGCGGCGGTGCCCGTACCCGCAGCGCTCGTCTGGACAGAAATCTCCCAGGTCATCTCCACCGTGATATCGTGCAGGTCGTTGCAGAGCGGCTTGACGTTGAGCTGGAGCTGGCCCGCCGATCCCGAAGAGAGACTGCCATCGGCACTCATGTTATTGAGGTTGAAAAAATTGTTCACGGCAAGGCTTGTACTGTCCGACGCGTAGTTGTCCTGGGCGTCGTACTTGCCCGCCGTGCCGTCCTGCGTTCCCGAGAGCACAAACCGCGGGCCCTTCGCCGCGATCGTGCTTCCCGTGGCGCTCACTCGGTTATTCGCGGAAAACCAGGCCAGGCATGCAAAGATGGCAACGATGGCGGCCAGCACAAACAGACCGCTCACCAGGAAATCCTTCCAGAAATCCTTGAGGGTCCGCACATGCTCGTCGGCAGCTTGGCGGTACTCGGCCGCCGTCTTGTGCTGCTAGAGCTCGCTATGTCGGTCCATGCCACCCATCGTTTACGTTTGCCCTGCTAGTGAGCGTGCCATCCTTTCCGCTTGGTCGTGCTCAATCATTGCTCGTAGGCATAGAATTCAGGCAGAATACAACACCATGCGATAAGGGAAAAGAATAGCATTGACCTGCGGTTTGCCCCACAACACAAGCCTTAATGATGTCTTAAAAGTCGAGCTCTTGGTGCAAAGTAACCTGACCCCCTTGCACCAATCCGTAGCACCGGGCAGCGGACGCACGACGTACCGCCCCCTTAACACCCCAACGCGCGCACGGGTATCACGTAGATACCGTTCTCGACCTCGCGGGCGTACTCACCCACCCCCACAATCACGGCCATAAACTCCGGTTCGTGTGTGCGTGAACGAGGATTTCCACAGACCTTCTTGCGAGCGCGCTTGAGGCTCTCGACGCCGGCGCTCGCCTTATCTTCGCTCACCTTAATCTCAAAGGCGGCCCACCGTCCATCGGCTAGCTGCACGATGGCATCGCATTCAAGGCCCGAATCGTCGCGATAATAGCGCACGGGCGTACTATCCAGCAGGTCGAGCGACCGCGCGTAGACCGAAAGGTCGCGTATAACCATATTCTCAAACACCAGACCAAATGTCTGCCAGTCGGCAAGCAGCGCCTGCAAGGACATGCCCAGCAAGGCGCAAGCAAGGCTTGGATCTGCCAGATAGCGCTTGGGTTTGACGGTAAAGCGTCGTTTGTCGCGCGCGGCGGGAACCCAACCGGGGACCTCCTCGAGAATGAACATGCCTTTGAGAGCATCCAGGTACCTACGCACCTTGGTCTCGTCGGCAAACGCTGCGGGTTCCTCCTCGGCACCGAACATATCCATAAGAATCGTTTTATACGTGGTCGCCTGTCCCAGATTGCGCGCGATCGATGCGGAGACTCGACGAGCAATATCGGGGTCGAGACCGACCGCCGGAAAGCTGCTCGAAAACGTGGTGTTGAGATATTCGCGGGCGATGAGCTGGGCGTCAGCCGAGACCATATCGATCGCCTCGGGCCAGCCGCCGCGGCAAGCGGCTTCGACAAGCCCCGGCGTATCGCCATTGCACCGGCAGGGCTCAAAACGATGCTCAAACAAGCCCGCCAGGCTCACCTTGCCGTTGGACTCACCTGTCTCGGCAAGCGTCATGGGGTGCATGCGGACGCGGCCGATGCGGCCGGCTCCACTATGCGCGGGCGCCTCCGCCTTTGAGCCAAACGCAGGCGTGGCGGAACCCGTGAGGATATAGGCGCCGCGCGTGCCCCGGGCACGGTCGACCTCGTGTCTAACGTAGTCCCAAATCTGGGGAACGCGCTGCCACTCATCGATAATATGCGGACGGTCTCCCAGCAACATCATCGCCGGGTCGGCACGCGCGAGGTCGAGATTCTCGTCGACATACGAGACGGACGCCCCGTGCTCAAGCGCGGCCCACGTCTTGCCGCACCGCTTGGTGCCTGCAATCTCGACCGCGCCAAAAACACGAAGGTAGCGTTCGATTTGCGCATCCACGATACGTGGGATGTATCCGTCCCGATGTAGCCTCTCTCCTGCCATGAGCCACCCCCGCAGATTTCCAGTTCCTGCTTTCTGATTCTTCTATTCCACTGTAGTAAATTCGGATTTTCGGGTGGTTGCGATTCGGATTTTCATGTTCATATAATTCGGATTTTCATGTTCTAAAGAGTCGGATTTTCTGAACCCACTGGTCAGGGGCGCCCTCATTGACAAAAAGGCGGGGAGCGCCGATAACGGCACCCCCCGCCCACTCAATACGCGGTAGCTTTCTTGCTTACAGCTCGTTGGCCGCGTGATACGCCGTGCGGATGGCGCTCGCAATGTCGGCGGTACGCTCACCCGAGCAGTCGCCCACGCAGGTCACGGGCACCGTCACGCCGTCCAGGTCAAACGCGTTGGCCTTGGAGCCCACGGCCATCACCACGTAATCGCAGGCAATCTTCACCGGCTCCTCGGCACCGTCCTCGGTGGTGCGAACGGCCTCCACGCCCTCGTCGGTAATGGCGGTCAGGCGGGTCTTAACATGCTGCTCCACATTGTGCTCTGCAAAGTCGCTCATAATCAGCGGCAGAATGGTCTCGGACTCGCCCGCGGCAATCTTGTCGAGCATTTCCACGATCGCCACCTCGCAGCCGTGCTGCAGCAGGTACTCGGCAGTCTCGGTGCCCACCAGGCCACCGCCAATGACGGCGACGCGCCCGCTGAGCTCCACCTTGCCGGCCAGCACGTCCCAGCTCGAGACAACCTTCTCCGAATCGGCACCGGGTACGGGAATGACCACATCGTGCGCGCCCACGGCCACAATCGCGGCGTCGGCGGCGTTGAGGTCCGCGGGGCTAGCGGTGTGGTTGAGTTCAACCTTCACGCCCAGGCCGGGCAGAATCTTCTCGTAGTACTCGACCGAGCGCATGATCTCGTCCTTGCGCGGAGGCGCGGCCGCCAGCACAATCTGGCCGCCCAGATGGTCGCTCGCCTCGTAGACGGTCACGTCGTAGCCGCGCTTTGCCGCCACGCGCGCTGCCTCCAGGCCGGCAATACCGCCGCCCACCACGGCGATCTTCTTGTTGCCCTCGCCCGGCTTAATGGCGATGGTCGCCTCGTCGCCGTTCTCGGCATTGAGCACGCACGAGATGTATTTGCGGTTTTGGATCGCGTCGACGCAGCCCTTGTTGCAGTTGAGGCACTCGCGGATGGGCTCACCTGTAGCGGCCTTAAGCGCAATGTCGGGGTCGCACATGAGCGAGCGGCCGTACGCGACGATGTCGGCCGAGCCGTCTTCCAGGATCTTCTCGCCGGCCTCGACCGAAACAACGCGGCCGACGGTTGCCACCGGCACGGAAACCAGGGCCTTGACGCGCTCGGCCACGGGCAGCGTCCAGTTGTAGGGCATGGCGCCCATGGGCGGAATGGTGTCGCCCATGTTGCCGGTGTGGTTTGCCTGCGCAACCTGGATCATGTCGATGCCGGCCCCCTCGAGCAGCTTGGCGAACTCGCAGGCCTCGTCGGGCAGCAGGCCGCCCTTGCCGCGCGGCGTGCCGTCGGGGTTCTCCATGATCACGGGGAGCTTGTACTCCACCATCAGCTCCGGCGCGGCCTCCTTAATGGCGGCGACGACCTCGAGCGCGTAGCGGACGCGGTTCTCGAACGAACCGCCGTACTCGTCGGTGCGCTGGTTGAGGATAGCCGAGCACAGCGAACCCACCAGACGGTCGCCGTGGACCTCGATGGCGTCGATCCCGGCCTGCTGCGCGCGGGCGGCCGAGGCGGCGATGGCTTCCTTGATCTGGGTGAGCTGCTCCACACTCGCCTCGTTCACAAAGTGCTGCATGTCGTGGTGCAGCTTGGCGTAGGCCTGTTTGCGGATCTCGTTGGACTCGGCCATCTTGGCGGCAAAGGTCTCCTCGTCGCCGGCGGCCTTGGCCTCCTGCGCGGCCTTGGCGGCGGCCATTGAGCCCATGACCATGCGGCCGACGCCGGGGACGTCGTACTCGGGGTGGAACAGCTGCAGTGCGACCTTGGCACCGTGCTTGTGGACGGCGTCGGCCAGTGCCTTAAACGTGGGGATCTGAGCGTCGGTCGCCAGCTTGGGCGTGGGGCTTGCGGTCATAACGGGAGCGACGTCGCCGATGACGATGTAACTCACGCCGCCACGGGCCAGGCGCTCGTAAAAAGCCAGGCTGCGCTCGCCGATGGAACCGTCGCGCTCCTCGTAGCCGGTGGTAAGCGGCGGGAACATAATGCGGTTCTTGAGCTCAAGGGGGCCAACCGTAATGGGTTGAAGCAGCTTAGACGCAGGTGTGGTCATGGACATTCCTCTCTTGTAGGCGCGGCGGCGATGATGCCGCGTAGTTGTCTAGAGGATATGGCATGGGGGCACAGCGGCACAACGAAAATCGGCGGATAGCAGGTAGCGACAGGTGGATGGGGGTGGGCGGGGCGGCCCGTCGGTTTGTCTCAATCTGTAACAGTTACGCGGCAAAACTGGGTCTTACTGTTACAGATCGAGATATTCCCCTCGACCCAACCTCAACAATCTCAATCTGTAACAGCTAGACCCACTTTTGACCCCTACCCGTTACAGATCGAGACAAACCAAACCCACCTGCTAGAAAATCTCAATCTATAACAACAACTCGGCAAAATCCGTCCCTCGTGTTACAGATTTAGACAAACACGGCCCAACCCACCGGTATATCTCAACCTGTAACACCTAGCCGCCCAAATCGGGTCTAGATGTTACAGATTGAGATTTTGTTTGGGAGGTTAGGAATTGGGCCGAGAAAACAGTCCCGGGATAACAAAAAAGCTCGCCGGCTAGGCCGACGAGCTGCAAGTTCTTGGTCGCGGGGGCAGGATTTGAACCTACGACCTCCGGGTTATGAGCCCGGCGAGCTACCAGACTGCTCCACCCCGCAATGTCTGGGCGCCTCATGTGCGCAAGAAAGAATATTACGCGGGAGTTCGGTAAACGGCAAGGAAAATCTCGTAGAGCATAGTTCCTTCATATTTAAACCCCTCAGCCTCTATCACCGTAAACGAATCGCAGCCGAGCGCCGTCGACGGCACGTATACAATGGTGCGCGTCCTTTTATGCCGACACCTGGAGTAGACATGCTGCTCGCTATCGATATGGGAAACACGCAGACGGCCATGGGCCTGTTTGACGGAGACGAGCTGGTGCAGTCGTGGCGCATGCCCACCGACCGCTCCTATACCGCCGACGAGATCCACGTGCGCCTGATGGGTTTCTTTAAGATGTACGACCTTTCGCTCGATGCGGTCGACGCAATCGCCTTTGCCGGCGTGGTGCCGCAGCTCTCGCGCGAGTGGCACGCCGTGGCCGACCGCATTGCCGCGGACGCCATCGTCATCGGGCCGCAGACGGCTGCGGTGACCAAACTGCGGGCGGCGCGCCCCCAAGCCGTTGGTGCCGACCGCATCGCCAACGCCGTCGCTGCCGAGACCTTCTACGGCGCCCCGGCGATCGTGGTGGACTTTGGCACCGCAACCAATATCGACGTCATCGACGAGGACGGCTATTACATTGGCGGAGCGATCGCGCCGGGCATCCGCATTTCGATGGACGCGCTCGCCGCCCGAGCTGCCAAGCTCGCCAGCGTTCCGCTCGAGGCGCCCGAGCACGCCATCGGCCGCGATACCGAGGAGTGCATCAAGGTCGGCGCCGTGGTGGGCGCCGCCGCCATGGCCGAGGGCTTGGTCGCGCGCATGAAGCGCGAGCTGGGCCGCGAGGACGCCACCGTTATCGCCACGGGCGGTCTCGCCGGCATCGTTGCCGATTCGACTGACGCCTTCGACGTGATCGACGGACAACTTACCATTAAGGGTATCTGCGAAATCTATCGTCGCATGCAGGAGCTGGGATAGAGCAAACGCCAGGTCGCAGCAACCAGCCGCCAATCCTATTCCTCAAAATCGAAAATTTTTCAGTTTTGAGGAATAGGATTTTTTGCTAAGCCTCGCCGCACAACCACCTCGCCAGGTCCACGATCTGCACCCCATCGCGATCCGTGGCCTCGTGATGCGTGCGGGCGAGAATCATCTTGGGATACGCATCGCCAATGCTCAGCAGTGGCGAAATCTCGCGTTCAAATGTCTTATCCGAGCTGATGTCGTCGCTCACCTGAATGTAGAGTTTCTCGCTCCGCTTGATTGCTACAAAGTCTATTTCCTTTTTATAGAGCACGCCGACGTATACCTCGTATCCGCGACGCAGCAGCTCGATTGCCACCATGTTCTCGTATACGCGTCCCCAATCCATATCGCGTGTACCAAGAAGCGCATTTTTAAACGCATGGTCCGCCAGATAGTACTTCTCGCCGCTCTTAAGGTATTTTTTGCCGCGAATGTCGTACCGACGAACTTTATAGAAGGCAAACGCATCGCACAGGTACCCCATGTACGTGCCGACCGTCTTGTTCGTAATCTTTAGCCCATCCGCATTTAATGCATCAGTAATGTTGCGTGCCGACGTAATGTTGGAAACGTTGTCCATCATGTAATCGGCAATGCGCAGCAGCGCCGATTCGTTTCTCACGTTATGCCGCTGCACGATATCTCTCACAATGAGCGTCTTGAAGACGTTGGAGAGATATTGATAGCGCTGCTCCTGCAGTGGATAAGGGTAAGAGCCGGACATACCGCCGGTTCTCGCGTACTCATCGAAGTCGCGGTCGACCTCGCCCTCGTCGCCATAGAGACGATACTCCTCAAACGAGAATGGGAAAACCTCGATCTCGAACGTGCGCCCCGTAAAGAGCGTCGACAGATCGCTCGACAGCAAAAAAGCGTTCGATCCGGTGATGAAGATGTCGTACTGCTCGGATGCATGGAGGCTGTTGATCGCGCGTTCAAAGCCGTCGCACATCTGAACTTCATCGATAAGCAGAAAGTTCTGTTTGCCGGACACTCGATGCTCTTTTACATAGGCGAGCAGCGCGTGATACTCGAGCAGGTTCTCGAACTCATCGAGGTTGTAGTTGATATGGATGACATTCGAATTGGACAGATGTGCCTCCACGTAATCGCGGAGGGCCTCGAGCAATTTTGATTTACCGCTACGACGGATGCCCGTGATGACCTTGATGTCCGGCACGCCAATAAGACTCGTCAACGTGTCCATATATGACGTTCTATTGATGAGTTTCATCGGGGCCTCCTCGCGGTCTTTTATCGCTATTCCTCAAAATTGAAAAATTTTCAGTTTTGAGGAATAGGCTCTATAGCGAATATACCTCGCGAAAGACCGAGCTGCCTTAATCCTATTCCTCAAAAACGAAAATTTTTCAATTTTGAGGAATAGGGCGCTGGCAACCCATTCCCCAGATAGGCGGAACCCTCCCCGGCACAGGCAGAAGAGGGCTTCGTTGTCATCGTTATCTTTGAGCGCGGGTGCCTCGCGTTACAGTCCGCGAATCCGTACGGCCTCGGGCGGAAACTCCTGCTCGCCGGCATCGGTCTTGATGGTCGCACGGCCCCAGATATCCAGGCCCGCAAACACACCGACCGCAAGCGGCAAACCGTTGGGCGACACCGCCGCAACCTGACGACCCAGCAGCGGCACCATATCGAAGTACTCACCCAGCACCGGAGCCAACGGGCCGGCAGCGCCCTGCGGCGTGTTGGCAACAACTGCCCAAGCGCCCACGCGGGTCAGCACGGCGGCGGACAGCGCCTCGACCAGCGCCTCGTCGGCCATATCCACGCCAAGCCCGCTCAGCGCCGTGCGCTCAATATCCACCGTCACGGCACCGAACATGCCCGCGGCACCGGCGCCACCGTTCACGGCAACGCGTGCGAACGGCGTCTCGAACGCGGGCGCGCCGCACACGATGTTGCTCGGCCACTCAATGCCCACCTTGCCGGCAAGGCCCAGACCCGGCGTCGAAGCCGTGCCCACAAGCGCGTCCATCATGCCCATCGCCGCCACAAACGGCAGGCCGTGGAAGGCATGCATATTCACGTCTGGGCGCACGACCAGCGAAAACGTCAACGACGCCTCACCCGCACTCCAAGCGCACCAACCCGCAGACGCACCCTCGCGGCCCGCGTCGCGCGCGGCATCAAGCTCGGTGCCGGCAGCTACAGCATTCATCTCAATCATCTACATACGCCCCAATTCGCCCACGATATGACCCACGCGGTCCTCGGGCTCCTTGACCTCGACGCCGTTGAAGCGGAAGAACCGCGCCGGGTCGTGCATCAGGTCCTCGAGCGGCACCAGCACAAAGTCGCGCTCGCCGATCAGCGGATGCGGCAGGCGCAGCTTCTTGCCGCCGTGCGTCTCACCATCCATCCACAGCAGGTCCAAGTCGATGGTGCGCGGGCCGTTGACCTTGGCCTTCTTGGAGCGGTCGCGGCCCAGCTCGAGCTCGATCTTCTGCAGCTCGTCAAGCAGTACCAGCGGCGCCAGCTCGGTCTTAATCTCGATAACGGCGTTGGCAAACGCGTCCTGGCGCGTCTCGTAGGCCGGCTCGCTCTCGTAGATGCGCGAGCAGTTGGACACGCAGGTGAGCGGAATCTCGGCGATCATGTCGCGCGCGGCGCGGATGTTGTCGCAGCGATGCCCCAGGTTGGAACCCACGGCCACAAACGCGCGGCGCGGCTGCGGCTTGGCGACGGCCCAGTAACCGTTCAGGAACTGCGCGAAGCCGGTGACGTCGTGCACGCGCACGATGTTGGCACCGGCCTGGATGGCGCCCAGGCACACACCAAACGTGGCGGCATCGCGCGCGGCCGCCTCGGTCACGCCCGAGACGGCGCCCACAAAACGCTTGCGCGACACGGCGCACATGAGCGGATAGCCCAGCGATGCCATCTTGGCGGTCTCGCGCTGGATGACGATATCCTCGTTGGCCGTCTTGCCAAAACCCGGGCCGGGATCGATGCAGATGCGATCGCGCGACACGCCGGCATGAATGAGCGTGCGGGCCTGGTCGGACAGAAAGCCCATGACGCGGCGCATGATGGGCGCCGAATCGGGCAGGGTGAAGCGGCGGAGCTGAGAGGTGGGCACGTAGGCCTCCTCGCGGCGGGCGCTGCGGCGCATCATGGCTGCCAGGTGGTCATTGGGCTCCGGCGCGGGCTCGGGGGTCGCGGCAGGCTCGGCGGCAGGGGCGACCTGCTCGGCCGCCGGTGCCGCCTGCTTCTGCTCGTCCGCAGGCTCGGGCGCGGGCTCCGGGTCGCCAAACGGCAGCGAAGGCTGCACCACGCCGCCCGGAAGCTTGGCCTCCGTCTTGGGCTCGCCCAGCAGCTTGCCGCGACGGCGGCGAGCCGGCTTCTCGGCCTCTCGCGCGGCCTCGGCAGCCGCCTCGCGCGCCTTCTCGGCAACAAACGCCGCGGCCGAGGTATCGAGCTGCACCGTTGCATGTGTGCGGGTAGGTGCCGCGACCTCGCCGGCGTGCATCACGATGACGCCGCAGGTGCTTGTCGCGACAAACTCGACCATCTTGGGGTCGGTGAAGCCCGTCACGTCGTTGACGATCGAGGCACCGCAGCGCACGGCAGCCTTGGCAACCGCCACGTGGCGTGTGTCGATCGAGACGATGGCGCCCTCTTTGGCCAGCGCGCGCACCACGGGCAGCACGCGACGAGCCTCCTCGTCGGGGTTGACCGGGGTAAAGCCGGGGCGCGTGGACTCGCCGCCTACGTCGATGATGTCGGCGCCGGCGTCGAGCATCGCCAGGCCGTACTCGATAGCGGCATCCGCATCGAAGTGCTCGCCGCCGTCGCTAAACGAATCGGGCGTCACGTTGAGGACGCCCATGATGCGCGGACGGTCAAAGCTGAGCTCGTACTTTCCGCACCGCCATGTCTTGCTATCGTTCGCCATGAACATCCTCCTAAAATGCCCACGCCGCCGCGCTTGGGCGCTGGCGGCGGGGTCGTTTTGCAATCAGTCTTTCTATTGTATCCGCGTGCGCGGGCTAGAACGCAAACGCGGCCGCGATGTCGCAAGAAATCAGCAGGTCGGCATTTGCATCCTGATCGGTGGGAGCAAGATTGCAAATGGCCAGCGTATCGCCGGTAAAGTAGCGCGTAAGGCCCGCCGCCGGATACACCACGAGCGAAGTCCCGCCCACAATAAGGGCATCGGCCGCGGCGATGGCGGCAACGGCACCGGTAAGCACATGCTCGTCGAGCGGCTCCTCGTAGAGCACCACATCGGGCTTGATGCGGCCGCCGCACACAGGACACGCGGGCACGCCCGCGGCATCCTCGTGATCGCGCGCACAGATCCACTCGGCGCTATAGACTGCGCCGCACGCCTGGCAAATGTTGCGGTGGACCGAGCCGTGCAGCTCGAACACGCGCTGCGAGCCGGCCATCTGATGCAGGCCGTCGATATTTTGCGTCACCACGGCGCTAAGCTTGCCGGTCCGCTCCAGCTCGGCCAGTTTGGTGTGGCAGCGATTGGGCTTGGCGCCAAGCGCGATCATCTTGGTGCGGTAGAAGTCAAAGAACTCGGCCGGATGCGTCTCGTAAAAGCTATGCGAGAGCATAGTCTCGGGCGGGTAGGCAAACTGCTGATGATACAGGCCGTCCGCGCTGCGGAAATCGGGAATGCCGCTCGCCGTGGAAACGCCCGCGCCGCCAAAGAACACCACGCGCTCGTGGGTATCGAACAGCTCCGCCAGCGCCGCGGAGGCCTGCTTGGGGTCCGATATTGCCTGCGTCATACGAGTCCTCCGTCCTGGTTGGTCGGGCAGCGTCGGGCAATATCCCAGCACGCGGCCCTTGGGTTGTCACGCGTGGTGCCCGCTCCGCCCTTGTTGCGCTAATCTTAAGCCTGCCAACCCCGTCGAAAGGACACCATGCCTCAGACTTACACTTTCGCCTCGTGGAACGTCAACGGCCTGCGCGCCGTGCTCAAAAAGGACCCGAGCTTTATCCAGATCGCGCAGGAGCTCGATGTCGACATCTTGGCGCTGCAAGAGACCAAGCTGCAAGAGGGCCAGGTCGATATCGACCTGCCCGGCTATCACCAAACCTGGAGCTACGCCGAGCGCAAAGGCTATTCGGGCACCGCGGTCTTTAGCCGCCAGGAACCGCTGCGCGTGCTGCGCGCCGATGCCCTGCTGCCCTACGCCGGCGAGGGCGAGGCGGCAGAGCTCGTGGCGCAGGCCGCAACCGAGGGCCGCGTCTGCGCGCTCGAGTTCGATAAGTTCTGGTTTGTCGACGTCTATACGCCCAACGCCCAAAACGAGCTCGCCCGCATCGATGTGCGCATGGCGTGGGACGATGCCTACCGCGGCTTTTTGAGCGCACTTGAGCGCGAGACCGGTAAACCCGTGGTGACCTGCGGCGACTTTAACGTGGCGCACGAGGAGATCGACCTTAAGAACCCCAAGTCCAACCGCGGCAACGCGGGTTTTTCGGACGAAGAGCGCGGCAAGTTCACCGAGCTGCTCGATGCCGGCTTTACCGATACCTGGCGCGCGGCAAACCCCGACGTCGAGGGCGTCTACAGCTGGTGGAGCTACCGCTTTAATGCTCGCAAAAACAACGCTGGCTGGCGCATTGATTACTTCCTGGTGAGCGACGCAATCGCCGGCAACGTGCGCGACACGGGCATCCGCGGTGGCATCTTTGGCAGCGACCACTGCCCCGTTACCCTCGCCCTTGAACTCTAACCCAACTGATCTCCCAAAGACGAAGAAAAGCGGGGCGTTTTCGTCTTGCGGGCGTGTTCGCGCAACCCGCCCGCCACGAAACCTGCCCATCTACTACGTTTAGGCCGCCACCCTCAACCACAGCGAACAACGCGAAAAGAAAACCGCAGGTAGAAAGCCTGCGGTTTTTCATAAAACGCGGTCATGGTCGGGGGTATCAGGCTAAGCGTAGTAGATGGGCAGCTTTCGTGGCGGGCGGGGTCAGCTGATTCCCTGGGACGTCTGGGGACGGAAGAAAACGGATCAATTTGGCTCTCTGAGGGCCACGATGCCCGTCATGTCAACCGGCCATTTCAAAACTATGCCGGTTTACGGGGCTAAATCGCAAACCCCCAACCATACGCAATTCCGAAATAATAAAACTGCAGGTAAACGGCTTACTCTATTTCGAAAAAAGCCGGTATGGCCTGCCTGTGCCAATCTAGCCCCGTAAACCGGCGTAGTTTTGAAATGGCACTTCGACAGTATTGATTCCCGCCCCGACACAACCAGCCCTACAGCCCGTACTTCACGACGACTCGGTTGATGCGGCGACACCAGGGCTTGTACAGGGCGGCCAAAAACACGCAGGTCGCGAGTCCGTGCGTGATGTCGAACGGCACCGCCGTGGCAAGACGCGCCACGGCGCCCGCCCACGTGAGCGGCTGCACAAAACCGATGATGTCGTATGCGTTGATCACGACGCCATAGAGCAGGCCCGATGCAAAACCGTACGCAAGCAATGCCGGCATGCGCACGGTCCCATCCGCACGGTCGAACGCACCCGCATGCGCCAGGGCGCCGCCAACATAGCCGACGAGTCCCCAGGCATACATCTGCCACGGCGTCCACATACCCTGGCCAAAAAAGAAGTTGCTGGTCAGCGCCGCCAGCGCGCCGACCATAAACCCGTTGCGCCGGCCCAGCGTCGCCCCCGCGATAATGGCGATGGCGCTCACGGGTTTAAAGTCGGGAATGGGGCCAAACAAGATACGCCCCGCCGCGGCCAACGCCGCCAGAACCAGCGTTGGCATAATCTGGCGCAGGCCGGGGCGCGATACCTCGTAGCCCGCAAAGAACAGCGCGAGCACCAACGCCACCACGACAAGCATGGCAAGCGCCGCCTGTTCAACGCCCGCCAGCAACGCCGCAGTCATCACTGCGGGGACCGCCAGCAGCAGCGGGATTTCCATTTTTGCAAGTAGGCGCGAGACGCGATAATCCGCCATTCCATCACGCCCTATAAAACACGTTTTCGGCAAAGAAGTCGGTCGGCGGCTCCACGCAGGCGATCTCGCCGTCAAACATCATGGCGATTTCGTCAGCGACCTGCTCGGCAAAGTCCAGGTCGTGCGTGGCCATGATGACGGTGCCGCCGGCCTGCGCATGCTCACGCAGGGCTCGGGCGATAATGCAGCGACTTGCCAGATCAAGGCCCTTGGTGGGCTCATCAAGCAGCAACAGCTCGGGGCCAATCAGCAGCAGCTTTGCCAATGCAAGCAGTTGACGCTGTCCGCCCGAAAGATCGCACGGGTGGCGCCCATCCAGGCCCGACAGCCCCAGACTTGCTGCGCGCTCCTGTGCCACGGCCTCGTCGTACCCGCAGGTCGAAGCCCATTCCATTAGTTCATCGCGAACCGTCTCGGCAACCAGCAGGGCCTTGGGATTCTGAGGCAGCAGCGCCGCCGAAGCCGTCCCACGCACCATGCGGCCACGCTGCAGCTTAGCCGTCTTGGCCAGCACCGAGAGCATCGTTGACTTGCCGCAGCCGTTTCCGCCCACGACCGCATGCACCACGCCGGCCGAAAACGCCACGTCGAGCCCGCGCAGCACCCAACCGCCCGCGCGATCGTAGCGAAACCAGCCCTCGCGGATAGCCGCTGCCGCACTCGTCGCCGCCCCCTGCGCGGGCCGGCAAGAGTCCAAAGCCAAAAGTCCCTCGCGACTACCCAAACTCGCTAGGTCAGCCGCCTCGCGTACGCGACCGCCCTTAATCCGGTACGCATACGTCGCATACTCGAGCATCGGCCGCGGCTGGTGCGTTGCCACAACAACCGTGCAGCCCAGCTCGCGATTCACACGAAACAGCGCATGCATAAAAATTTTCTCGGCGACGGGGTCCAGCTGGGACGTGGGCTCATCGAGCAGCAGCACGCGCGGGCGCAACGCCAGCACGGCAGCCAACGACAGCAGCTGCTTGCGTCCGCCCGAAAGCGTGTCGGTATCGCGGTGGAGCCAATCCTCCAACCCAAAGAAATAGCTGGTCTCGGCCACGCGACGGCGCATCTCGTCGCGCGACATGCCCAAGTTTTCCAGGCCAAACGCCATCTCGTGCCACACGGTCTCGCACACAATCTGGTTTTCGGGGTCCTGAAACACATAGCCCACGCGCTCCGCGGACGCGCGCACGTCCATGTCGGCAACGTTCTCGCCCAGCACGAGCAGTTCGCCAGTGCGCTCGCCCGCCGGAGCGATCTCGGGCTTGAGCAGCGACAGCAGCGTCGACTTACCCGACCCGGTACCACCAACGAGCAGCGCAAACGCGCCTTGGGGAACAGCCCAGTCAAGCCCCTCGAGCACCGGCGCCTCGGCCCCGGGGTAGGCAAAGCGCAGGCCTCGCACTTCAATCGCCGGCTCATCCGAGCCGCGCGCCGCGTCCGTCATCATGCTCCCGTCCAACCGAGTCATCAGCCAAACCTCTTTTCGTCAACCGCGTGCAGCACGCAGGGCAGTGCCATCCAAGCCGCGTATACAACATAGCCCGGCCACGGCGCCGGCACCGAAAGCTGCGGGTAAAACGAATACTGCGTCGTCGCAACCCATGCCACCGCTACCGCGGCGGCACCAAACGCCGCAAGCCCAACCAGCGCGGCAACATCGCCGCGCCCCAGCCGATACCGCGCGTACGTCGTGCGACGCGTCGCGGCACCCCACCCGCGCGAGCGCATCGCGTCCGCACGCTCCAGCGAATCTTCCATGCCCCAGCCCATCAGCACGCTCGACGCCCGCAGGCGCGAGCGCACGGGGTCGGCCGGCGCGCGCCCCGGCACGTCAATCGCATCTTGCACCGCCAGCACCGTACGACCGCGGCGCAGAAACTGCGGGATAAGCCGCATGCACATCGAGATCATGAGCGCGACCACCGGCGCGGCGTTGCCAAAAAGCGCGAGCACCTTGTCGTAGCTAAGCATCGACGCCGCGGCCTCAAACCACAGCACGCTCGCCACAAACAGCCCGCCCATGCACAGGCCGTATACCATGCTCTCCAGATACACCGCGCGCATGCCAATACGGAACAGCTCCGTCGAGCCCGAGGCGCTAAACAGCGGATTGACCAGCGCGATGATCAAAATCACCGGCAGCTGCCAGCGAAGCGCCCCCAGCGTACGCGCTGCACCGCGCGTCGCAAACCCGTACGCCAGCCCGCCCGCAAGCGACAGCGCAATCAACACCGGTTGCATCGAGAACATGGTAAGCCCCAGCGTCAGCACCATATAGAGCGCCGGCACCGCCGGGTGCGACATCGAGAATGCCGCGACGGGCTCACTGCCCGATTCCTCTCGCGTGATGTCCACGGGCACCCCCATCCCCTCGCTCAAACGCCAACGCCGCAGCGCCGCCGGCGCCATACACAACCAGCGTAAACGCCACACCGGCGACGCAAGCCTCAACCGCCGCAAACCAATCGTTACGCGCTCATCATATGCCTGCGGTATCATATTGCGCCGTGTATCGTTTCCAAACACACGTCTCTATAACGTAACAGGAGATCACATGGACGCAACCGCAATTATCCTCGCCGCCGGCGAGGGCACCCGCATGAAGTCGAACCACTGCAAGGTTTCGCACAAGATCCTGGGCAAGCCCATGGTTCAGTGGATCGTCGACGCCACCATCAAAGCCGGCTGCAGCCGCGTCGTGGTCGTCATCGGCAGCCACGCCGACGAGATGCGCGCCCTCATCGACGGCGCCTACGCCAACAGTGCCACCAAGGTCGAGTGCGTTGAGCAGACCGAGCGCCTGGGCACCGGCCACGCCGTGAAGGTCGCACTCGAGGCCTGCGGCATCACGCAAGGCCCGGTCGTCGTACTCAACGGCGACCTGCCGCTCATCACCGCCGACACGGTCGCCAAGTTCGCACAGACCGTCGCCACCGGCGAGCTCGCCTGCACCGTCATGACCATGACCCCGCCCGACCCCTTCGGCTACGGCCGCATCAAGCTGGGCGACGACGGCCAGATCGAGCGCATCATCGAGCAGAAGGACTGCACGCCCGAGCAGGCCGCCGCGCTGCTGGAGTGCAACGCCGGCTGCTACGCCTTTGACGGCGCGCAGCTCGCCGCCCACATTGACGAGATCGGCAACGACAACGCGCAGTCCGAGTATTACCTGCCCGACATGCTCGAAATTCTCAAGGGCCACGGCCAGGCGGTCTCCATCTTCCACTGCGATGATTACCGCGACGGTCTGGGCGTCAACAGCCGCATCCAGCTCGCGCAGCTCACCGCCATCGCGCGCGATCGCATCAACGAGCACTGGATGGCCGAGGGCGTCACCTTCATCGACCCCACGCAGGCTTGGATCGGCCCCGACGCCGTCATCGGCCGCGACACCGTCGTGTGGCCGCAGACGCACCTGATCGGCCACGTCACCGTGGGCGAGGAGTGCCAGCTCGGCCCCAACAGCCGCCTCACCGACACCACCGTCGGCAGCGGCTGCGTCATCGATGAGACTATCGCCATCGAGGCCGTCATCGAGAACGGCGTCGACTGCGGCCCGCGCGCCTACCTGCGCCCGGGCACCCACATGCTCGATGGCTCCAAGGCCGGCACGCACGTGGAGATCAAGAAGTCCACGATCGGCGAGGGCTCCAAGGTGCCGCACCTGTCCTACATCGGCGACACCACCATGGGCTCCGGCGTCAACGTGGGCGCGGGCTCCATCACCTGCAACTACGATGGCGTCCACAAGCACAAGACCGTCATCGGCAAGGACGCCTTCATCGGCTCCGACACCATGATGGTCGCGCCCGCCCAGATCGGCGACGGCGCGCTCGTGGCCGCCGGCTCCGTCATCACCGAGCCGGTTCCGGCAGACGCACTCGGCCTGGGCCGCGCCCGTCAGGTAAATATTGAAGGCTGGGCCACCGATTATCGCCGCCGTCTGCACGAGGACGACGAGGTATAACGTTTTATCAAGCATCTAAGGAGCTGTTCCCATGGGGACGGCTCCTTTTTCTATGCTGACCTGCGCGACCGGATGAGTGGTCGGTTCGTGTCCGTTGACGGTAAAGACGTTATCAAGACTCGATAAACCCCGCCGCGCGGTTACAATGCAACAAGGCATCTATATGGCATTCGATGTATAAAGGAGAAGGGTAATGCCGATTAATGATCCCGAGAAGTCGGAGAATATGCGCAAGTCCATCCGCGTGTATTCCGGTTCCTCCAACCGTCCCCTCGCTCAGAAGATCGCTGAGTACCTTGGGGTCGAGCTTTCGGGCCTTACGCTAAAGCAGTTCGCCAATGGTGAGATTTACGCCCGCTACGACGAGACCGTCCGCGGCGCCGACGTCTTCCTGATTCAGTCCGTGGCCGGCGGCAACGTCAATGACATGCTCATGGAGCTGCTCATCGCCACCGACGCTGCCAAGCGCGCATCTGCCCGCTCCATCACCGCCGTCATCACCCACTACGGCTATGCCCGCCAGGACCGCAAGGCCGGCCCGCGCGAGCCCATCACTGCCCGCCTCGTCGCCAACCTGCTCGAGCGCGCCGGCGTCAACCGCATCATCACCCTCGACCTGCACCAGGGCCAGATCCAGGGCTTCTTCGATATCCCGGTTAACCACCTGTCCGCACTGCCGCTGTTCGGCCAGTACTACAACGACATGCACTTCGACACCGACAACCTGGTTGTCGTGTCCCCCGACGTGGGTCGCGCCAAGGCCGCCAAGAAGCTGTCCGACATGCTCGGTTGCGATCTCGCCATCGCCCACAAGGGCCGTCCGCGCCACAACGCCGCCGAGGTCATGGGCATCATCGGTGACATCAAGGGCAAGACCTGCATCATCAATGACGACATGATCGACACCGCTGGCACCCTGTGCGCCAACGTCAAGGAGCTCAAGGCCATGGGCGCCGGCGACATCTACGTGTGCGCCACCCACGGCATCTTCTCCGGCCCGGCCATCGAGCGCCTGAACGACGCCCCCATCGTCGAGTGCGTCGTCACCGACGCCATCCCCGTCGAGGTCGGCGGCAAGATCAAGACCATCTCGGTCGCCGAGGAGTTCGCCCAGGCCATTTCCGCCGTTTACCACGAGGAGCCCGTCTCCACGCTCGTCGGCGGCGACTTCGCACTGTAATCCAACGCGCATCGCATCATCTTTGATGCTTTTAAAGGGTCGGAAGCTCGCTTCCGACCCTTTTTCTATCCCTCGCCAACCTTCCCTGGACAATTAGTTCAGATACGTATTTTTTTAAAGCCCCAAAGGGCCGTTCGGAGCCTTCTGAGCTCCCCGGCGGATGCCATGCCGCCCAATGCTCATCGTTTTCGAGTACAACCGCCGCATATTTACCCTCAAATCGCCCTCGAAGGCCCTTAGAAACGCCTCGAACGCCCGCCGTCTTATACGTATCTGAACTAGCTGTCCAGTAGCTATCGTCAACCTTCGCGGCAGAGCTCAATTTCCTGCAATCCCCTCAACCGATTCCATCGATTTCATAACACCCAGCCGTTCATGGCGCGCAGCGCCCCGCTGAGCGAAAAGAACGGTATGGCGGTCGCATTCTGCCGCCAACTTAGTACGTTATAGCTATGACGACCGTGATTTCACATCTCTCCGCCCTCCGCGCAATTCGTCGCGCACGACGGGCGTACTCTGCCCTACCCTGGGACTCCGTTGATAGTGAACAGCAAGCACAGGCCTTGGCTAGCTGCATTCCCAATAATGACGCGATAGACTTTGGCGCACTTTCGATACTCGACGCCTGGAATGAAGATGATTCCGAACTGCTCGATCTTCTCGTTTCAAGCGAAGACAACAGACGCCCCGACAAGCGACTTCTTCAGCATATTCTCTCCGCGCCTCTTCCTGAAGGTGCAATTATGCACGTCGAGGCCGACATCTACGCAACGTCTCCTGCCATGACAGCCATGCTTTGTTCCAAAAATGAATCAGTCGCCAAATCCTTGATGCTTCTCATGGAACTGCTCGGAACCTACTCCCTTCCTCCTGGGGCAACATACCCCATTGCCTATGACGACATCTGGCCCAAGGGCGATGACTGCGAAGCGATGGACGACCTCGATTGCCGGGGCGATCAGTCGGCGGCCGAACAGCAGAACGAAACCCGCTACGAACAGGCGCACTACAAATGCGAGCCCGCCACAACTATCGAAGAGCTTGAGGCGGTCGCGCGCTTCGCCAAAAGTAGCTCATACACCTCGTTTCGCACGGCAGTCAATCTCGCCCGACCCGGATCTGCATCCCCAGCCGAATCCCTAATGTTTGCCGTTCTCGGAGCGCCCATGCGCTTTGGCGGATTCGGATGCTGCAGCCTGCCCATGGGAGGCCTGCTACTCAACCATCGAATCGACTTCGACACTCTTGCGGTCAACATGTCCTCCGGCATCCCTTACGCCATCTGCGACCTATATTGCCCGGCAGCCGGAGTCGACAACGAATACAACGGAATTGGGCATGAGCTTCAAAACGCTCGCATCCACGATGGCAATCGAAATAATGGACTCAAAGCAATGGGCATCCACGTCCTGGTTATCAATCGCGACCAAATGAAAGACCTTGTTGCACTCGAAGCCTTCGCCCAAACGATGCATCGACTCGCGGGAGTCCGATTCCGGTATCGCATCAAGGGCTATCGCAAGCGTCAGGCCGCTTGGCTCAACGCTCTGCGGGCCGGAATCGGCCTTGTGCCGGTCTAAACGGCGAATCACCCGTGCGCCGTCGAGCAGGGCTGGACAGTCAGTTCAAATACGTATAAATGGACACAGTGAATTAGGCTGTTTTACAGCTATCTCTATACCATTCGCCCTATTTGAAGGCAGGGTAGACTTCAAAACGGCGCCATATGGACTAACTAAAGCTCTAAAACAACGTATCGGCATCGAATTAAGCACTTCGAGTCCTCAGAACTTATACGTATCTGAACTAACTGTCCACCTCGGATTTTGACGGGCGTCCAAACGCCCCCAAACAACCTCAATTGCCCTCCATTTGACAGTGGCAACAGGGTCGCTCACCATAGCAGGCGACAAATCAACGAAAGGATGAACATGGCAGCTGCACAGCCGCTTAAGATTCGCATGATTGCCGGGCTTGGCAACCCGGGCGAGGAATATGCCGAGACCCGCCACAACGCCGGCTTTAAGGCGATCGACGAGCTGGCCCGTCAGGCCGGTGTCACGTATTGGAAAAACCAGGCCGGCGCCGAGGTCGCGCTCATCAACATCAACGATGCCGAGGAAGAGGACGGCAAGCGCCAGATCGTGCTGGTCAAGCCGCAGTCGTACATGAACACCTCGGGCGGCCCCATCTCCAAGCTCTGCCGCGAGTACAAGATCAAGGCCGAGGAGCTGCTCGTCATCCACGACGAGCTCGACATCCCCGCCGGTGATGTGCGCGTCAAGGTGGGCGGAGGCCATGCCGGTCACAACGGCCTGCGCTCCATCATCGACAAGATGGGCAGCCGCGACTTTAGCCGCATCCGCACCGGCATCGGCAACCCTCCCGGCAAGATGGCCGTCGCCGACTATGTGCTCAAGCAGCTGCGCGCCCGCGAGGCCGAGGATTTCCAGGACACCTGCGCCCGTGCCGCCGACGCTGCCGGTCTGGCCATCGTCCACGGCGTAATCTACGCCCGCGATCACGTAAACGGCGCCGCTTCCGCCAACGGCAAGCACTAAAACCTGCCAAAATAAACCTGTCCCTTTTTGGCAGGTCACTTTTCCCACCTGCCGAAGATACACGCAAGCGACATGCCCATGAGGGTATAATTTGCACCGTATGTCTGCACAACGCCTGTGCGCGTACGGTTCTAATCGGGCTGCCGTCCATTTCCGTGGAGGCACGGTTCGGTCGCCCTAACAAGAGAGGGGTTCTATGTATAAGATCCTGGAGAAGACGCAGTTCTCGGAGAAGGTGTTCAAGTTCCGCATCGAGGCGCCCGCAATCGCCAAGCATGCGCATGCTGGACAGTTCCTCATGGTTCGCGCCAACGAGACGGGCGAGCGCGTCCCGTTCACCCTGGCCGGCTGGAACGGTGACGAGGGCTGGGTCGAGTTCATCTTCATGGTGATCGGCAAGACCACCGAGATGCTTTCCACCTACGAGGCCGGCGAGTCGCTGCGCGACGTCGTGGGCCCGCTGGGCGTTCCCACCGAGATGGCCGAGGGCCCCTGCGCCGTCATTGGCGGCGGCGTCGGCCTAGCAATTGCCTTCCCGGTCGCCAAGCACCTGGTCGAGACCGGTCACGAGGTGCACGCCATCATGGGCGCCCGCACCAAGGACCTCCTGCTCATGGAGGACCAGTTCCGCGAGCTCCTCGACGAGGACCACATCCACATCACCACCGACGACGGCTCCTATGGCGAGCAGGGCGTTGTCACCGCTCCGCTGGAGCGCCTGCTGCAGGACAAGGCCGTGAGCCAGGTCTTCTGCGTCGGCCCCGTTCCGATGATGAAGTTCTCGACCCTCACCGCCCAGAAGTACGACACCCCCATCACCGCGTCGCTCAACCCCATCATGGTTGACGGCACCGGCATGTGCGGCTGCTGCCGCGTCGAGGTGGGCGGCGTGACCAAGTTCGCTTGCGTCGACGGCCCCGACTTCGATGCCACCCTGGTCGACTGGGATGACCTTCGTGCCCGCCAGGCCGCTTACCGTTCCGAAGAGGGCGAGTCCCTCAAGGCCTATGAGGAAAAGAGCTGCGCATGCCACTAGTTAACGGTCGTTTCGTTGCCGATATGAAGTCGCCCCGCACCCCCGATAACGAGGAGCCGGCTGCCGAGCGCGCCTGCGACTTCCGCCCCGTCGACAAGGGCTTCACCGAGGAGATGGCGCTGGCCGAGGCCGAGCGCTGCCTCAACTGCAAGAAGCCGTTCTGCGTTGAGGGCTGCCCCGTCAACATCAACATCCCCCGCTTTATCGAGCAGATCCGCGAGAAGGACTTCGGCGGTGCCCTCGATACCATCCGCGAGGACTCCATGCTTCCCGCCATCTGCGGCCGCGTCTGCCCGCAGGAGAACCAGTGCGAGGGCAAGTGCATCCGTGGCAAGAAGTCCGAGCCCGTGGCCATCGGCCAGCTCGAGCGCTTCCTGGGTGACCGCCCCGAGCTCGCCTCCACGCCCAAGATGGCCCCCAAGAACGGCAAGAAGGTCGCCGTCGTCGGCTCCGGCCCGTCCGGCATCACCTGCGCCGGCGAGCTCGCCCGCAACGGCTTTGACGTCACCGTCTTCGAGGCTTTCTTCACCGGCGGCGGCGTGCTGGTCTACGGCATCCCCGAGTTCCGTCTGCCCAAGGCAGTCGTCAAGCGCGAAATTGACGGCCTGGAGGACATGGGCGTTAAGTTTGAGTACAACTCCGTCGTGGGCAACATGGCCACGGCCGAGGAGCTGTTCGAGCAGGGCTTCGACGCCATCTACGTGGCGACCGGCGCCGGCCTGCCCAAGTTCCTCAACGTCCCCGGCGAGAACCTGCCCAACGTCTTCTTCGCTAACGAGTACCTCACCCGCGTGAACCTGATGAAGGCCAACAAGTTCCCCGAGTACGACACCCCCACCAAGCACGGCAAGAACGTCGTCGTCTTTGGTGGCGGCAACGTGGCTATGGACGCCGTCCGTACCGCCAAGCGCCTGGGCGCCGAGCACGCCATCATCGCCTACCGTCGTACCGAGGACGAGATGCCCTGCCGTCGCGCCGAGCTGCACCATGCTAAGGCCGAGGGCGTCGAGGTTCTGCCGCTCGTTTCCCCGCTCGAGTTTGTCGCTGGCGAGGACGGCTCCGTGTGCGCCGTCAAGGTCCAGAAGATGGAGCTCGGCGAGCCCGACGAGTCCGGCCGCCGTCGTCCGGTTGCCATCGAGGGTGCCATCGAGGAGATCCCCTGCGACGTCGCGATCTCGGCTATCGGCACCAACGCCAACCCCTTCGCTGCCAAGATCGGCGGCAAGATGGAGCTCAACAAGTGGGGCTACATCGTCGCTGACGAGGAGACCGGCCAGACCACCGATCCCCGCATTTGGGCCGGCGGCGACATCGTCACCGGTGCCGCTACGGTCATTCTGGCGATGGGCGCCGGCAAGAAGGCCGCCGCTTCCATCACCAAGAGCCTGCTGGGCGAGTAATCACCTACAGCGCTAGCCATGAAACGGCAAAGTCCCCGTCGAGCACACGCCCGGCGGGGACTTTTTTGTGCCGGCCGTCCAAACCACCACAAAGGGGACAGGCACCTTTGTGGTGGTTTGGGACTTGCCTGGTCGTTTCGTCTCAATCTGTAACACCTTGAGTCCAAATATCTGGCTTGGCGTTACAGATTGAGATTTTGTAAAAGCCGAGAATGGGCGCCGCCACCAAAACCTAGCGCTTGCGGCGCTTGGTCACGGCGACGCCGGCCGCGGCAACGGTTGCGCCGGCGATGCCCAGGGCGGCGACCGTCATCGCAGTGGTGTCTCCCGTGTTGACGAGCGCCGCTCCATCGGACTTCTTGCCGTTTTCGCCCTTACCCTTGGACTTGTCCGTCGTCACTGTGGTCGTCGTCGAAGTCGAACCACCCGCAGGAGCCCCGGTACCGCCAGAGCCATCCGCACCGCCACCCTGCTCGCCACCGCCAGGCGTCGGCTTGGGTTCCGGCTTGGGCTCGGGCTCCGGCCCGGGCTCCGGCTTGGGCTCAGGCACCGCCTCATCGGTCACTGTAATCGTAATGTTCAGACGCTCGGAATACTCGCTGTACGACATGCCAGGGCGTTGTGCCGCAATGCGCACATACATGTTGCTATCGAGCGCAATAGGCTCGATGTACTTTACGCGGCCTTCGTCACGGCAGGGGCAGGTGTCGTTGGTGGTGTACCAAATGGTCGCGTCATCCTCCGCCGAAAGCTCCAGCTTCGTACCCTTGGGCACCGTAATGTAATTCTCCTTGGGCGACCACGAGCCAAACGTCGTCGCACCAATCGTCGCCGCCGGTCGCGCCGGTCGCACGGCCTCGGCAGACACGCGCACGTCAACCTGCTTGGACAGAGCCGTGCCATCCACCGCCGC
Organism: Collinsella sp. TF09-1AT; assembly: GCF_003436895.1. Lineage (NCBI taxonomy): Bacteria > Bacillati > Actinomycetota > Coriobacteriia > Coriobacteriales > Coriobacteriaceae > Collinsella > Collinsella sp. TF09-1AT. The sequence goes on from NZ_QSRC01000003.1 coordinate 45,873, forward strand.
CGTCAACGTCGTCAAACCGGGCAGAGCACCATGCAGCACAAACGTCGCCGCGCCGTCCTCGCCCGTCACGGCCTGGGTGGCATCGACAGAGCAGATAGCCGAGGACTCCAGCCCAACACTAACCTTGGCGCCCGCAAACGGCTTGCCCGCCTTATCGGTCACATATGCCACCAGCTTAAAGTCGCCGCCCTCAAGCATGGTCACAGCTTGTTCCACGTTGAGCTTGAGTCTGTCGGCACGAACGCCCACGGCAAGCTCCCCGCTTGCCCAGCGCGACATGGCCGTGCCGGCATAGTTCCGAACGCCATCAAGCTCAAACGCCACCGTCGAGCCCGCCTCACGCGCATCGGCATAGCGAATGCGCAGCACGCGCGACAACGGCTTGCCATTGGGATCGTCCTGCTTGTCGAGCCACGTATACGTCACGTCGCCCAAGCCCTGCGCGCACAATGCGACCAGGGCATCGTCGCTCGCATCCATATACTGCGCAAACTCAACCTCGATGCAATCGGTATAGGCATGGGCCGAAGCCACCTCGGGCGCCGCCGTCGACACCAAGCCAATGTTCACCTCAGTCTGAATCGGCGGCACGCGCAGCCAATCCGAACGCGCCTCCTCATACCCGTCCTTGGTCACGCGCACCTGATACCAGCCGGTCGGCGTATTCCAGTTGTACGCACCGTCCGCACCCGTTGCAAGCGGATTGTCCTGCTCATACTCCTCGGCATCCCAACGCGTGGCATTGGTGCCGGTGGCATCGTCGGCGCTCCACAGCTCAACCGTTGCACCCTCGACCGTATTGGACAGCAGGCCCTCATACACCACGCCCGCAGGGTCGGGTGCAGCCTTGGCAGCCACATGGCGGTAACGTGCCTCAAAGATCGACTGCATCTTCTCGTCCGAAATCAAGCCGTCCTTGTTGGCGTTATAGACCTCGGCATCGGTCAGCTCGCCCCAGTTGACCGTAATACGATTCTGGCACGCGCGCTCCACCTGCTCACAGGCGACATCGTAGGCGCACTCAGCATTGGTCAGCTTAATCGCGCGCTCCGAACCCACGCTGGTCGAAGCCGCATCATAGGCAGCGCCCACCACGGTACCCGCCGAACCGGCCGTCAACACGCCGGCGATTGTCATAATGGAGCCCACTGCCACATCGGTGCTGTCGTGGCAGAGCTGGCGATACAGCAGATCCTCAAACGCACGCGCCTTCTCCATGGCGTCACGCAGCGCGTAAATGCACTTCCAGTCGTCCTCGGTCTTCTCGGGCTTGGCAAGCAAGCGCGTATGCTGAAGCTCATAGCCCTCGCGCTCGCCCTTCACCTTCTGCATACGGACGTTCACGTTCTCCCAGTTCTTGCTGGCATCGTTCACGCCGTAAATGCCGGTAAAGATGCCGATGCCCTGGGTCGCCGCGGGAAACGCCTGGCCGGCCGCCTTCCACGCATCGGTCTTAAAGACCTGTCCGAACATCTCGCACTCGATCTTATAGCTCTTGAGCGAACGGATCGTGCGGATGAGCTTCATATGGGCGCTCACGTCGCCGTTGAGCTTCCAGGCCATGAGCCATCCGCGCACCTTGGAGTTGTTGAGGCTATGGACCACATTCCAGTTGTCGTACAGGTTGTCCAGAATGTCGCACTGCATGGCAATCGAGTTAAACAGAAGCGCCTGGTTCTTGTTGTTATTGGAGTTCTCGATAAATTCCGACTCTATATAGGCCGTCTGCTCGCCATCGGGCGCGGCGACCTTAAAGCCCTTGACGGTATCGTCATCAGCCGCCTTGTAGCTCAGCGAGCTGCCGAGCGCCTGGCCCAAATCGTTAAACCCGCTCGTCGACTGCCCGTTGTACTCGCTGGCCTTAATGCCCGCACACTTGTTGAGCGCCGCAGCGGTTGCGTCATTCCAGCTTCCGTATTGGTTGAGCTGGCCGATACCCATCGACTGGCCCACCAGATCCTCGGCCTGCTGGGCAATAAACTCCGCTCGCGACGCATGGTCGACGAGCTCCTTGATGGCGGCCGCATCCGCAGCGTTCGCGCCCTGGGCCGCCGCGAGTTCCTGATACCAATCCTCGCTGGTGCCGTAAGCATCCTCAAAGATCATCCTGTCCACGTTGACGCCATAGCTGTCGCCCTGCTTGGTCAGCAGCGCCGACGAGCCGCCAACCGCAGCCTTAAGCTCGGCGGCAAACTGCGCCGCCTCGTCGTTGCCAGCATCATCACCCTCGCCGTCGCTGGCGGCAGGGGCACGGCGGGCCTTGCGAGCAGTTCCACCTTGGGCTTCGTCCTCTTTACCGTCCTTGTCCTCCTCGGCAAACGCATCGGCGACCATCTGGTCAATCGCGTCGTTAAAGGCCTCGTCGACATCATTAAACGAGTTATCCATCATATACTCGTGCCACTGCTGCACAGCATTCGAGAACTCCTGTTGGCGCTCCTCAGCCGCGGCGGAATGCTTTTTGGCCGAAGCGTTGGCATCAAAACTCAGCATGGTCATAAGCTGAGCATTGGAGATGCGGTAGGTCTGCGGCATAAAGATCTGCTCAAAGTTTCCGCAGTTCACATAGGTCGAGTCATTCGCCTTGTTAAACTCGTCGAGCAGCTTAAGGTAACCCTCGTCCACATACTCCGCCACATAGCGCACACGGGTGCCCTCGCGCGACTTTTGAGTCAGAGGAATCGTCACCGTCTTGCCATCCACGCAGTCCACGTACAGGTCGAGCGTGTCGGCGGCCTCTTCGTTTCCCACCTCGAGCGTGATGTCAAAGGTCCAGTAGGCGTTCTTCTTTTGTGGCAGATGATGGAAGGTCCACAGGCTCTTGCCGGTGTCCTTGCCGTCCTTGACCAGGCTTTGCGTACCGCCACGATACGTCACATCAAAGTTCCAGACCGAAGTGCCCGGAACATAGCGCACATAATTGCGAGCCGTCACATCGGCGGCAGCCGCGGCAACGTCGGTCGAACCCACACGCGCCTCGAGCATCACGCGCTCGGCGGCAAGCGTATCCTGCGGCAGGTCGTATTCAATCTTGGCACGGCCGAGTTTATTGGTCTTGCCGGTGTACTTTGCAGCCGACGAGCCCGTCCCCACGGTGAGCTGCACGCTCTTGCCCGGCGCCGCATAAACGTAGGCCACATTGCCCAGCAGGCTGTGAACGTCGGTGCTGTCGACCTCGATGCACGATCCGCTAACCTCGAGTGTGGTGCTTCCCAGCGGCAATGTCACCTCGCCCAGCGTAATAAGCGGCGAGACGACATAGGTGCCCGCAGTCTTGGGCTTAAAGCGCACGAACACATCGGCGCCCATGCCCTTCTTCATATTGAGAACGAGGTTGTCGCCCTCCCAAGTTGTGTCAACCCACCCGGCATCGGAGCTGGCGCCGGCTTCGCGAGAGCCTGCGGACACATCCTCGACGGCATCCTTGGCCAGCGGAATCTCAATCTTGGCAGCCTGGCTGTCCTTGAGCTCGTAATGAATGCGCAGCTCGGTCTCCACGCCAACGACCGCGGACGAATCAGCGATAACCGAGCCCGCCGTCAGCCCGCGCTCGGCACGATACGTCTCCACGTCAAACGTGGGGACGTCGAGCGTCACGTCGAGCTGTTTGCCGTCCTCAATCTTCACCTGCTTTTGCACGATATGCTTGCCCGCGGTCAAACCCAAGCGGCTAAATGTGGAGTAGTCCTTCGCCTGAATGTCGTAGCTCGTCTTGTTAAAGGCAACGATCGTATAGGAGCCGGCCTTAAGGCGCGGCGTTTCGGCCTTCATGATGGGCGTGGCGCCGTCATCCTCATAGCCCGTCAGATAGGTGACACCGTCGGCGACCAGCTTGCCATCGGATGCGCGGAACACGAGCACGCGGTTGGCTCCCATATACTCGCCCTTGGTGGTAACCGTCGCCGTACCCCAGGGCTTCAAGTCGATAGCGACCTTACCAGCCGAAGGCTTCACCGTCGCCGTCGCCCCACCCAGCTTGAGTCTGTCTTTGGGCTCGAGCGTTATCTCCAGATCCTGGTCCGCGTCGGCAATAGCCTGCGACACCACGAGCACCGTGCCCTGGATGCGATAGTCGTTTTCCTTGTCACCCTTGGCCGGCTTGAGGGTCTTGCCGCCGCTCTTCACCGTCAGATCGATGTTATCGAGACTATCGAGCTCAATGCGTTCGGTCTTATCCTGGCCCACAATCGGTTCAAGATAGGCCACGTTGAGCTCAATCGCGCGCGAGGCCGGAATCTTGGTAAAGTCCTCCGCCTTAATCTCTCCGATATTCCATGTGCCCGTCATCTGGTCGCCCGGGCGCGCCAGCACCATGCCATAGTAACCGCTGAGCGAAATGCGCAGGGTGGCTGCTGTCTTGGAGAGAGCGTCCGCTGTAAAGCTGCCGTCATCGCCAACCGCCAGCGGCGTGGACTGCCCCGCCTGCACGAGTGTAGCCGTCGCGCTCTGGGGAAGTTTGCCCGTCACCTGGGCCGCCTCGCCCATCCACTCAAAGGTATAGGCGGGACGCGAAGGGTCGGCCGAGTCCATCTGATCGCCGACGGCATCCGCAACCTTCTTAATCATCGAGGGGTTGCCCGCCGAGTCCGTCGCATAGGCATAGATGGTCTGGCCCTCGCTAAAAGGCATCGAGTAATCGACGCCATCGATCGTCACGTTGTTGACGTACAGGCCCCCCTCTTCAAGCTTGATGTCGGGATTCATGACGCGCAGGGTCACCGCGTTGTGGTTGGTGGTTGAGCTGCCGGCGGCGCTGGTAATGCGCGTATTGTCAAACGGCTCCAGATCAATCGACTGCACGCTCTTGGGCACAACGATTTCCTTACCGGCCAGTGCGGGATCGAGGTAAGTAAACGCGTGCGCTCCGATATATTTGACGCCGTCGCCAATCGTCACCGACGACACATGCGAGCACCCGTTAAAGGCATAGGGCCCAATCCGCTCCACCGTGCCCGGCACATTGATCTGCGTAAAGGTGAGTACCGTTGTATCCGAGACATAGAACTGCGGCACGCCGCAATAGGCGAATGCAAGATAGTCGATAGTTTTGACCGAAGGCGGCAGCGTTGCCACCACATTGTCGTCAAGTTGTTCGCAGTCCTTAAAGGCCTGCTCGGGAATCGTGGTAAAGGCCGCGTTGTTGGGCCAGGTTACCGTTTGGAGCGTCTTGCTTTTGTAGAATGCATAGCTCTTGAGCTCCTCGACCGAATCGGGCAGTGCGATCTCTTTGATGCTGCTGCCGCCCAAGCCGCCAACCGAGCGGACATGCGAATTAGGGGCGAAGGTGATCGATGTGAGCGCAGCGCTTCCCATACCCGTAAGGCTTACGACATTTTTGTCGTCGATGGTCGAGGGCACCTCCAACGTGGTAATGCCCGCGTCGCCATACTCGATAGAAATTTCGTTGGTGAGGCTATCGATCGAGAAGTAGTACTGCGCGGGGGTCTGCTCGCCGGCCACGTAGCCATCGTCGTATTCGCCCTTTACGCCCGTGGCGCCCTTCGAGGTTGCCCAGAGTTCAAGCTCCTCGTTCCAGGTTGCTTCGGCTTCGGCGGTCTCCTCTTGCTTCTGCTGCTCGGCGAGTTCCTTGCCCTCGACGAGATCGGTGGCGAGCGTACCCGCAGGTGTGCTCTCGGTCTGCCCGGCGCCCGTCAGGCCCGCCGCCGATGCAATCTCGGAGGCCGGGGGCGCAGGCGTGTCACCGGCATCGAGCGCTGTGGGGTCGGCAGCGCCGGCATCGGGCATGGGGCCGGCGGAAGCAGAGTCTGACGTTTGGGCGTCAGCCGAATCGGCGGAAGCGGCGTCGCCTGCTTGGCCGTTATCCGTCTGTACAAAAGTGCCGTCGGTGTTGAGGGCCTCGGCAAACACGCCCGCGGGCAACGAACCCGTCACCATGGTGAGGGTCACAGCGACAACGGTCAGGCGGCAACAAAGCGCTCGAACAGTGGTCCACCTCATGGTCGTTCCTTTCCTGAAAACCAAAAGTCATCCAGCGTAATCGTCGTCCAAAAACAAAGCGAACGGTAGGTTCATATATACGAACCTACCGTTCTACCTGCGCAAACCACCACAAAGGGGACAGGCACCTTTGTGGTGGTTGGGGTTATTCATCCGTCGTGGCGGAGCGCAACCTAACGCTTGCGACGCTTGGTCGCAGCAACACCGGCAGCGGCAACAGTTGCGCCAGCGATGCCCAGGGCGGCGACCGTTATCGCGGTGGTGTCTCCCGTGGCGACCAGGACAGCATCGGGCTTCTTGGCCGGCGTGGTTTTCTCAACCGTCTTGGTCGTGGTGGTTGTCGTGACCGGCTTAGCCGCTGGTTTGGTCTCGGGCTTCACTTCGGGCTTAGCCTCAGGCTTAACCTCAGGCTGCGGTGTCGGCTTGGGATCCGGCGTAGGCTGCGGATCGGGAGCCGGCGTGGCTTCAGGCGTAAAGGTCAAATCGGTGTTGAGCCACAGGGTGTAGATCCAGCCGCTCTCGGGATCAACTACACTCGCTTCGCCCATCTGGTAGCCGCACTCCTGGCCGTTGATCACCAGCTTGGTGTCGGGTGTGAAGTAGAAGCCGCGCGCGGCCTTGAGGTAGATGCCGTAGCGATAGGTCACGCCGGGTTTAAAGGCGTCGATGTGATTGGTGATGTGCTGGTCCCAAAACTCAACGGAATTCACCTCACTGCCGTCGCTACCCGTCCAGTACTCACACTGAGGAAGGGAATTGGAGCCCGTCGGAACATTCGCCGTAAAGACCGGCTTATCGCCCGCCTTAAAGGTGGTCGTGGCGCCGTTGATCTCGATAACGTCGATGGCACGCCATTCGTCAATCGGCTGCTCGCACAGCATATTGTCAGCATCGGGCGCGAAGACGCCGTTGACGGTCTTGATGTGGTGCGCCCAATGACCGTTGACGTGCATCATGCAGTCATCGGCCACGGTATTGTCGCCCTTGAGCCTCAGCTCAACGGAGTACATGTAGAACTTGCCCTCTTCGAAGTGTTCGATCCTCCTCGCGCCCGTCGGATACTTGGCAGGATCGGAATACCAGAAGGCAACGGGCGTGAGCTCCGCAGGGTCGCTGCCATCCATTTCCTCCCAGCACTCGTAGGCGATCTCGTACTTGTCGGCATCGGCAGTGGGGATCGTCGCGGTCGCGCGCGGCGCCTCGCCGGGCGCGTAGTCGGTCTTCACGTCGTTGACGTCCAGGTTATGGATGGCTTCGTTTTCTGACGCAACAAGCGTAATTTCGCTATTGATGGCGTAGCGGAGGTAATAGTCGTACCTGGTTTCGTTGACGGTAATCGAGCTGCCCGGCTGATAGGCGTTGAAGATATCATCGGGATCCCCAACAATGATGGCACCGCCCTCATAGTCAGTTCCGGTATACGTCAGTGCCGCGCCAATATAAAGAACCTCATTGCGCGTGAGTCGATACGAGCCGCCCGCCGCGCCACCCGTAAAGGTCAGCGTCAGCCTCATGTGATCGCCAACAGGCTCAAAGTGAGCCGTCACATCGGACATAGATGTGTCCTGGACTTCAGCCAGGGTGCCCGAAACAGCATCGACCCGGTAGTACTTGGTTTCGACAAGTTCGCAGAGCGGCTCATCCGGCATGCCGCCCTCAACATCGGGAAAATCATAGGTATACGACTGACCCTTTTCGAGCGTGATGTTGCCCGGAAGCACACAGTCCGTATAATGATCGACCACGGTCGTGTTGAAGTTGACGCCACCCGGGTTCTCGATGGCGTCGGTCACGCCACAGGGCATGATGGCGTCATTCGCCGGCGTGGCGGCGTTGTCGCTGGGAGTGTTTTGTTCGGCGGATGTCGCATCGTTCACCGTTGCCGCCGGTGCGTCCTGCTGAGCCTGCTGAGGTTCTGCCGTGGATTGCGCCACCGGAGCCGAGTCAGCCATCGGCGCAGCCGGGGCCACCGGTACCGGCGCCGAAGCCGCCGTATCCTCCGCAACCGTCGGCATCACCGGAGCCGCGGCAACCTCATCCGTCCCAGCGGCGAGATCGGCGCATTCCGTCGCCAGCGCCACGCTCGGCAGCAGCAACTGACCGACCATAAGCGCACACGCGCCGGCACAAGCGATTTTGGCGCCCACGCAGTGCCAGGTACCATGAACCAGCGAGCAGGTGCACTCCCGCTGAGTTTGCTTATCAAAGCGGCTTCCGTACATAACGGCCTCCTTGGTCGTAGGGGCATACCACCACAAAGGTGCCTGTCCCCTTTGTGGTGGTCCTGTACCACCAAGATGCGCCAAATGACTCCGTACGCCTAGGTTCGTAGATGTGAACCTAGGCCTCTACCTGCGGTTTAATTCAATATGATTTCACCATCGCCACACTCGTCCCAGGAAGGCTACAATCGAGGACACGATTATTCGTCCATCCAAAGGACCGTTCTTGAACCTGAGTAAGCCTAAAATCAACGCGCTTCTGGCACTTGCGCTCTTTACCTTTGTCTTTCTTGCCGCCGAGTTTCGATTCGACATTAATGTCGGGCTGCTCGCCGGTGCCGAGCGTGTTGTGATTGCGCAGGGCTTCATCCTCGGCGCCAGCGTGATCGGCTTTATCGGATATGCGCCGCTGCTCGGGCTCGCACAGCGCAAAAGCCGGCCTCAGGCAGTTGTCAGCGCCGCCGTCCCCATCGCCATCTTGGGGTTGACTCAGATTCAGTCCCCCACGAGCCCGCTTGCGCTCGAGATTCTGGGATGCCTCGCATTCCTCGGACTCGGCCTACTGGGCGGCGCGGCACACCATGCCTTCGCAACGACATTCCAAGACGATCCCAAGCTCGCCACCGGTGCGGGAGCAGCCTATGCCGCGGGCATCCTGATGCAGTTCGCCATCAACCTGCTCAATTGCGGCGGCATCGCAGAGCTCATCGTCCTTGGCACAGCAACGATCGCTATCTCCGCCCTCAGCGTCGTTCCCCAAAAGGCTGCTGAGAGCTCCAGCCCCGCCATCAATCCCTTTGTTGAGCCGTCGCACGCCCTTGCCAAGCAGGCGTGTTGGAGCATCGCGCTCGTCATGATTCTGGCCTGTCTGTTCTCTACTCTCGATAACGTGGTCACGTTCTCCAACGCCCACGGCACCATCGCCGTGCAGACCTGGCCGCGCCTCTTTTTGGCAGCGAGCGGTCTTGCCGCCGGTCTTATCTTTAATCTTGCCGAGCGTCGCTACATGGGGCTCGTCATGTTCGGCGTCACGGTACTCTCCACCATTTCGGTCTTAGCCGTCGAAGCAGGAGCCGATCCCAACCTGGGCCTCATTGTCTTTTACCTGAGCTCGGGCTTTTTCGTCACATTCTTTACCGCCACGTTTACTCAGCTGGCACCGCGCATGCACGTGCCCGCCTTCTGGGCCGGCATGGGCCGTGCGGCCAATAACGTGTGCGCGTTCACCACGTCGGGCGTCTCGCTTGCGCTTGTGACCTCTGGCAACGTCGCCCTCATCATGATTGGCGCGGTCGTGCTTCTCGTCGCCGCCTGCGCAGCATTCGTTGCCGCGGGCCTATTCCGCCTGCCCCAAACCGAGCAGGAGCGCGAACATCAACAGCTTGCCGAGGAGGCGCTGGCAGCACCGAGTATCGAGGAGCAGCGTCAGGTCTTCATCACCGATCACGCTCTCACCCCGCGCGAAGTCGACGTGCTCATGGCCGTAACCCAGGACGAGCGCCCGCTCAAACAGGTCGCCGAGGAGCTTGGTATCTCGATGCGCATGGTACAGCGCCACCTGAGCTCTATTTACCAAAAGACCGACACGCAGACGCGCGCCGGTCTCACCAAGGCCTTTCCCTCGGCCTAAAACAAAAACCACCACAAAGGTGCCTGTCCCCTTTGTGGTGGTTTTGGTCGGCTAGCCTTCGAGCTGGGCCACTTTGTAGCGGTAGGCCGCCGCGATGACGTCTTTGCAGCCCTCGCGACCCAGCTTGGCGCGATTGACGACGATGTCTTTACCGCTCGTCATCTTCCACTTTCCGGCGCTATAGCGCTTATAGAACGCCTCGCGCGCCTTCTGCTGCTGCTTGACCAGCTTGGCGCCCTTCTTTTTATTAAGGCCACGCTTCTTGCGCACGATCTCGACGCGGTCCTCAAAGGGTGCGGTCACCAACACGGCAATGTGGTTGGGATTGTTACGCAGCAGGTAATCGGACAGACGGCCTTCGATAATGCAGCTCTCGGTCTCGCCCAGGTCCAAAATCACCTGGCTCATCTTCTGGAACAACTTATCCGAGTACGAACGCGCATCGTAGCGGTCGGGCAGAAACGCCATGTTCTCCACGGCCAGACGCTCATCATAGGCGGCCATCTTGTCGAGCGACTCGCCCGCACGCAGTGACGCGCGCACCAGCAGCTCGTTATCGTACAGCGGAATCCCCAACTCATCGGCAAGTATGCGGCCAATCTCGTGACCCTCGGCACCAAAATCGCGCGCGATGGTAATGACCACAGGATTCTTCTTATTCTCCAGATCGCTCATCGCGATTCCTTTCTAACAAATGAGAAAAAGGCAGTCTCTGTTTCCCATTTTGTCACTTACGCCGGTCCTGGTTTCCCAAGTGCGGCAGATTGCCCCGAAAGAGGAGCGCCGCGTACTAAATGTACGCAAGCGACGATTGAGGGGCAAGGTGCCGTGCTTGGGGAAGCAGGACTATGCGGCCACCATTCGCCTCTGATATGCCCTCACCAGCAACGAGATACCAAAGTTGAGCACAAAGTACATCGCAAACACCAGGCCGTAGAGCATAAGCACCTGCGACAGGTCGATCGCATGGGCCATCACGACGTTTGCCGTGTACATGAGCTCGGCCACGTTAATGCCCGAAAGATACGAGCTGTCCTTGATGACGGTCGTGCACTGGCTGAACAGCGCCGGAATGATCGTCTTAAACGTCTGCGGCAGAATGATGTAGCGCATGGTGGCAAAAAAGCCAAAGCCCTGGCTCTGCGCTGCCTCAAACTGGCCGCGCGGAATCGAGTTGAGGCCGCCGCGCACAATCTCGGCCATAACAGCGCTGGTAAACAGCGTAAAGGCTATGGTCGAGATCACAATGTCCAAACCCTGCACCGTAAAGTAGATAAACAGAATCCATAGCAGGTTCGGCGTGCAGCGGAACAGCTCAATGTAGGCGCTCACCAAAATACGGAACGGACGGGGCGCATAGCTCTTGATGAGCGCCAGCACCGTGCCAAAGATGAGCGAGAAAAAGATCGACAGCACCGAGATCTCGATGGTCTTAACAAAGCCGCCCCAAATGTAGAGCAGGTTGGTCGCGTTGAAGATTTCCATGCGCTAGGCCTCCTCTACGTTGTCGAGCCCCAGCTCGGCCAGGCTCACGCCGCGCGGACGCTCCTTGGAGCGGCGCTCGAGCCACTGCACCAGCATGGCGAGCGGAAAGCAGATGATGAAGTACATAAGGCAGCAGACGATGTATCCCTGCAGGTAACCGTACAGACTCACAAAGTTGTCGGAACGGTACATAAGGTCGCCGCCGGCTACGAGCGCCAGCACCGACGTGTTCTTGACCAAGTTGAGCGCCTGATTACACAGCGGCGGCAGGATGATCTTGAACGTCTGGGGCAGCACGATGTACCAGTAAGCCTGCGCGCGGGTGAAGCCCTGGCTCTGGGCAGCCTCCATCTGACCGCGCGGGACGGCCTCGATGCCGGTGCGAATGACCTCCGAGATATAGGCCGCGTGATACAGACCCACGCCCAAAAAGCCCAGCACAAACGGCGCAATACGCACCGGCTGGTCAGCGCCGGTTATGGCCTGCAAAAACTGCGGGCCGGCCATGTACATAAAGAGCACCTGTACGGGCAGCGGAGTGTTCTGGTAAAACTCCACGTACACGCGGCTGATGGCACGCAGCACGCGCGAACGGGTGGTCGAGAACACGCCCAACAGCGTGCCCAGCACGAGCGACAGCAGCAGACCGGCAATAACCACCTGCAGCGTCACGCCAAAGCCCTCCCAGAAGGGCCCCATGTTTTGAAATGTCGTCGACCAGCGGTCGGCGTCAAACAATCCTTCGAGCATTTGATTCCTTCCTTGGACGATGCGCCTACACAAGACCCCAGGTCTTGACCTCTTGATCGAGCCAGCCGTCGGCCAGGCGATCGCAGACCACCCGATCGACCACGGCCGAAAGGTCGCAGTCCTTCTTGGTCGCCACGCCGTAGCCCTGCTCGCCAAACTTGACCTCGGGCTGCAGCAGCTCGACGGTCTCATTCATATAGCCGGCCAGCGTGGAGCGGTCCATGGCAAAGACGTCGATATTGCCGGCGTCGAGCGAACTCTTGATGATGGGATAGCCGCTAAAGGCCCTAAATTCGGGCTCGCAGCTAAAGCCGTTATCCTTGATCATCTGCTCGATCAGGCCCTGTGTGGTGGCACCCTGGCTCACGCCGATGACCTTGCCGTCCAGGTCCTCAATCGAGGTAAAGCCCGAACGCTTCTTGACCATGAGTCCCACGTAGTCGGTGCGATACGGCGTCGAGAAATCCCAGCTCTTCTTGCGCTCGTCGGTGATGGTGTAGGTCGCCGCGACCACATCGAGTTGGCCGTTGTCGATCAGCGGGCCGCGCGTCTTGGGCGTTACATCGGTAAACTCGACCAGCTCCTGGGCGCGGGCCTCCTTGTAGCTCACGCCAAAGACGGCGGCGGCAATCTGGTAGCACAAATCGACTTCCATGCCCTCAAAGCGACCCTTGGCGGTGTCGTAATAGCCGTAGCCGGGAACGTCCTTCTTAACGCCGGCATTCAGATGGCCACGCGACTTGATGGCCGCAAGCTTGGACCCCTTGTCGGAGCCCTCGCCGCTGGTGGAGTTGCCGCAACCGGTAAGCGCGGCCCCCGTCAGCGCAAGCATACCGGCGCCCGCCAGCTGCAAAAAGTGACGGCGCGACACGGCCGCCCTCGTCATAGGCATCATGTCCATCACCGCGCCTAATGCAGAATCTTGGACAGGAACTCGCGGCAGCGCGGGTTCTCGGGGTTATCGAAGAAGTGCTCGGGCGTGCCCTCCTCCAGGATGCGGCCGTCCTCCATAAAGATGACGCGGTCGGCCACCTGGCGCGCAAAGCCCATCTCATGCGTCACGCAGATCATGGTGATGTCCTCCTGCGCGAGCTCAATCATAACGTCGAGCACCTCCTGCACCATCTCGGGGTCGAGCGCCGAGGTCGGCTCGTCAAACAGGATGATGGGCTGCTTGGTGCACAGGGCACGGGCGATGGCGATGCGCTGCTGCTGACCGCCCGAGAGGTTCTGCGGATACTCGCCGGCCTTATGCGCCATGCCGACGCGCTTGAGCGCGGCGATGGCGATCTCGGTCGCCTCCTCCTTGCTCTTCTTTTGCAGCTTGATGGGCGCGAGCGTCAGGTTGCCGAGCACCGTCATGTTGGGATACAGGTTGAACTGCTGAAACACCATGGAGCTGTACTTGCGAGCCATCTCCAGGTGATTCTTCTTGGTGAGCGGCGTACCGTCGATGATGACCTCGCCCGATGTGGGCTCCTCCAGATAGTCGACGCAACGGATGAGCGTCGACTTGCCCGAACCGGAAGGCCCGATCATTACGAGCTTCTCGCCGCGCTTGACGGTGAGGTTGATATCTTTGAGCACATGCAGGTCGCCAAAGTACTTGTTGAGATGCTTGATCTCGATCATGTCTGCCATGAATGCCCCTTCCCTGCGTTTACACGAATTGCATCATTGTACGGAAAGAATCGCGTTTCCGCAGCCCACACTGCACCCCCGTAAAGAACCCGCAATCTTCCACCCACTCGTTGGCACCCATTGGGGACAGACTTAAATGAGTACCTGCTCATTGGGTACTCATTTAAGTCTGTCCCCAATGGGTGCCCTACCAAAAAGGGGCGCGACCATGACGGCCACGCCCCTCAAGACCCGAAAATAATACAACCGCCCTTGTTGAGCATAAGTCAGCGAAAACCCGTACACGCGAGCAAGGTGACGTGAAATGAAAGGGCGCAGACCTTATGGTCGCGCCCTTGAAATTGAACGTCGGATTGCCGTGTGTGCGGGTTTGCAGTGTCGAGCCGTTACGCGGTTTGGTAAAACCGCGTAACAAATTACGCCAATTTGGCTCCGACGATCTTGGCCGCAGCCGGCTTGTCGAAGTTGCCGCCGGTGGCCTTGCCGAGTGCACCCATGACCTGGCCCATCTGCTTCTTGGACGTGGCGCCCAGCTCGGCAATGACCTGCTCGATCAGGGCCTCGAGTTCCTCGCCCGAAACCTGCGCGGGCAGCAGGCTCTCCAGAATCTTGACCTGCTCGGTCAGGTTGTCGGTACGCTCTTGGTCGGTGCCGGCCTTGATGGACATCTCCAGCGTCTCGCTTGTCTGCTTGATCAGACGTTTGATCATGCTGTTGACGTCTTCCTCGGTCACGTCGCGGCGCTCATTGACCTCGATGTTCTTCACCTCAGCCTTAACCTGGCGAATGATGGACAGGCGAACCTTGTCCTTGGCCTTCATGGCCGCGATCATTTCCTTCTGCAGCTCTTCATTGGTCATCTGCAAATCCTCTCTAATAGCGTGGGCGGCACTCGCGCGAGCACCGCCCCATGATTACTCAGTTGTCGACGAATCGTCGGTCGAACTCTTGGTGACGCCCTTCAGGCTGACGTTGTACGGCACGTCCTTGGGCATGGGGTTAACGGTAATGTCGGCATCCTTCTTGTACTGCTCCAGCCACTCGCTATACGCAGTGCTCTCTGCCTGCGTCTTCACCACGTTGGAGACGTACTTTTTGATGGCCTTGGGCACCTGGTTGATGTCATCGACCTGATTATCGACATGGAAGTAGTCGGTGCACTTGATGATGTGATAGCCGTACGTCGACTCGACCACGTCGCTCACATCGCCCTTGTTGAGCCCCTCGAGTGCCGCCTGGTAGCTGTCGACGAAGCTGGTGAGCTTGTCCCAGCCCACGTCACCCTTCTTCTCCTTGGAGCCGGTGTCGTCGGAATACTGCTTCACGGCGTCTTCAAAGCTCAGCTCGCCGGAATTGATCTTGTCCAGGCACTCCTGCGCCTTAGCCTTGGCGGCAGCCTTGTCCTCGTCGGATGCGTCGGAATCGACCTTGATCAGGATGTTCGACGAGCGGTGGGCATCGTTGTAGTTCGACAGATTCTCGTTGATGTAATCGACGATCTCGCTGTCCTTGGGCTTGCTGGTGGGCGCCACGGCATCTTTGAGCTTTTGCTGCGCCAGGCTCTCCTTGAGCGAGCTCTTATAGGTGTCCTCGGTGTAGCCGTAGGTCTTAAGGGTCTTCTTAAAGGCCTTGGCACCGCCCGCGCTCTTGCACGCGTCCTTCCAAGCCTTCTCGACCTCCTCGTCCGACACCGTCACGCCGTTCTCCTTCTGTGCCTGTTGAAGCAGAATCTGCTGCGTGTAGGAGTCGATGAGTTGCTTGCGGTACTTCTTGGGCGTGAGGTCGTTGTCGACCAGATACTGCGCCCAGTCCTTGTCCTTGGTGTAGCCGTAGGACGTGCGCATGCTCATGATCTGCTTGGTCACGGTGTCCTCGGTGAGGTTGGTGCCGTTGATAGTGGCAGCCACACCGCCGGTAAGCTTGTAGCCCGAGGTATCCTCTGCCTGCGACATAAGGCCGGAGCACGCCATGGCCGAGACGGAAAGCAGCATCGCCAGCACGCCGATGACCACCAGAACGATCTTGACGGTCTTAGACACGTACGTCTTGCGCTGCTTCTTACGAGAGCTGGAGGCAGCGCGAGCCTGCTGCTCGGGCGTCGGCGCGGCCTCGGAGTTCTTTTTCTTATTTGCCATGTTTGGCCTTTCGCATCACGAATCGAACAAACGCCATTGTGTCACAACGCGGCCCCCGCGACAAAGGGGGCAACCCTGGCACTTGGGGACGTTCCTTTTCTGCCGGCAGTTAGGGACTGTCCCCAAGTGCCGGCTTTAAAAGTGGCGGCGGATGGCGTCGACCATGCCTTGAGGTGTGGTCTGGCCGAGCACATCGGCCGCGACATTCGCGTCCATAAAGATGTTCATGAGCGCCTGCAGGGCCTCGACCTGGCCGCCCGGCTCGGCGATGCCCAGATTGATGACGATCTGCGCCGGCACCGGAGCGCCCATGCCAGCCATAGCGTTAAATGTCACGGGCGCGGCGGGCTTTACCACCGCGATATAGGGCTTGGCTACAAACCCCGGATCGGTATGTGGAATGGCGATATTTGCCGCCGGCATGGCAAGACCCGTGGGATAGGCATCCTCGCGCATGCGGACGGCATCGAGCCAACCGGGCGCAGTGTAGCCGCGAGGCGCAAGCTCGTCCTCGAGCCGCGCAAACACCTCATCCGGCGTCGCGCACTCCCAATCAAAAAACACCAGCTCAGGCGTAAACAGCGCTTCGTTATCCGCCATGCGCTCACCTCTCTCACCTAGTCACCTGCGACGTTCTTAAACGACTAGCCATTCAAGAACGTCGCAGGTGACTACCTAAAACAAAAGGTGGCCACGCGCGCCTTGGCGCCAATGACCACCCTGACTACTCGGATAAATTGTACTGTGCGCCGCTAGCCGCGAGGCGCGTCAATTGCGACCTTGCCGCTCTCCAGCACGTGGACGCGGCCGTCGGCAAGCATCTGGACCACCTCGGGATACAGGACGTGCTCAATGGCATGGATGTGCTCCTCGAGCGTGTCGACGTCCCAGCCTTCCTCGACAGCCAGCGCACGCTGGGCGATGATGGGACCGTTGTCGTAGATCTCGTTGGCAAAGTGCACGGTCACACCGGTCACCTTGACGCCGCGCGCAAAGGCATCGTCGATCGCATGCGCGCCGGTAAAGCTCGGCAGCAGCGCCGGATGCAGATTTACCACGCGGTTGGGGAACGCCGCCAGCAGGGGCGTGCGGACCATGCGCATGTAGCCAGCCATGACCACATATTCGCAGCCGCGCTCGAGCAGCTCGTGCGCAATGATCTCGTCGGCGGCAATAGGGTCGGCATAGACATCCTTGGAAAGCGTCAGCGTCTGAATGCCCGCACGCTCGGCACGCTGCAGGCCCTTGGCCGAAGGACGGCTCGAGACCACCAGCTCAATCGAAGCATTGAGCTTGCCAGCGGCGATCAGGTCGATCAGCGCCTGCAGATTGGTGCCAGAGCCGCTGATGAGCACACCGATCTTGAGCGGCTCGGCCGTATCGGTGCCGGTCGGACGGGCATAGGGCACAAAGTCCAGGCCCTCGGCGGCAGCCATCTGCTCGTTAGCGCTCATCGGAGTACACGACCTTACCGGAACCCTCGACGCACTCGCCTACGCGGAACGGCTTCTCGCCCAGCGCGACCAGGGCCTCGGTAACCGCGGCCTCGTCCTCGGGGGCGACGATCAGGCACAGGCCAACGCCCATGTTGAAGGTCTTGCACGCCTCGTTGGGCGCGAGCTCAGCCTGGCGCGACACGTAGGTGATGACGGGCGGAACGTCCCAACCCATCTCAGCGCCGTTGCGGGTGACCACGGCGTCGACGTCGTCGGCGAGCGCGCGGTTGAGGTTCTCGGTAATACCGCCGCCAGTGATGTGGGCGATGGCGTGCACGTTGGCGCCGCCGCGCAGCAGCTCAAGAATCGGTTTGACGTAGATGCGCGTGGGAGCGAGCAGGGCGTCAGCGAGCGATGCGCCGCCGAGCTCCTCGAGCGGACGGCTCAGCTCCTCGGCCTTAGCGGCGGCCTCGGGCGTGCCCGGCTTAATGCCGTCGACGCCGATGACCTTGCGCACGAGCGAGTAGCCGTTGGAGTGCACGCCGGTGGAAGGCAGGCCCAGGATCACATCGCCCGGGCGGACGTTTGCGGGGTTGAGCATCTTGGGACGGTCGACGACGCCCACGGTAAAGCCGGCGAGGTCGTAATCGGCGGGGGCCATGACGCCCGGGTGCTCGGCCATCTCGCCGCCCACGAGCGCGCAGCCCGCGAGCTTACAGCCATCGGCCACGCCCTTGATGATCTTTGCCATGTGCTCGGCCTCGATGTGACCGATGGCAACGTAGTCCAGGAAGAACAGCGGCTCGGCGCCCGAAGCCAGAATGTCGTTGACGCACATAGCGACCAGGTCCTGGCCCACCGTCTCGTGACGGTCCATGATCTGGGCGAGCACGAGCTTGGTGCCCACGCCGTCGGTGCCGCTAATCAGGATCGGGTCTTCCATATCCTTAAGCGCGGCAGCCGAGAACAGGCCACCGAAGCCGCCGATGCCGCCGATAACCTCGGGGCGATTGGTGTCCTTGACCATCTGCTTAATCGCGTCGACGGCGCGGCCGCCCTCGGCGGTATCGACGCCGGCATCCTCATACGTCACATGCTTGCTGTCGCTCATCTGAGCCTTCCTCTCCCATTACCGTGGCGCCGCGCAGGCGCCAAACGGTGCTCATAGTTGCGTTCATTTCGGCGCGCGCCATAACAGCACGCGCCGTCATATCAACAAAACAGCAGGTAAAACCTACCAAAATAAACCTGTCCCTTTTTGGCAGGCTTTAGGCCTCGCCGTGTTCCTCTTCCCAGCTGCGGTCGTCGTATTTCTCGACCACGGCGTCGTCGTCAAAGTGCAGCGGCTTGTCCAGGTTGCGGGGCTTAAAGCCCTCCATAAATTTGTCGCGGCCAAAGCTCTCGGGAATCGCCACGGGATAGCGACCGGTAAAGCATGCATCGCAATAGCCGCCCTTGGGCATGACCTTCAGCAGGCCCTCGACCGAAAGGAAGGCCAGCGAATCGGCGCCGATGTACTCGCAGATCTCATCGACCGTCTTGTTGGCACTGATGAGCTGCGACTGCACGTCGGTATCGATACCGTAGAAGCACGGCCAAATGACCTCGGGCGAGTTGATGCGAATGTGAATCTCCTTGGCGCCGGCGTTACGCAGCATCTTGACGAGCTGCACCATGGTTGTGCCGCGCACGATGGAGTCGTCGATGACGACCAGGCGCTTGCCCTCGATGTTGTCGCGCAGCGGGTTGAGCTTCATGCGCACGCCCATGGCGCGCAGCTCCTGCGTGGGCTCGATAAACGTACGGCCCACATAGCGATTCTTGATGAGGCCCTCGCCAAAGGGAATGCCGCTCTCGTGCGAATACCCCTCCGCGGGCGGCAGGCCGGAGTCGGGCACGCCGATGACCAGATCAGCCTCGACGGGCTCCTCGTGTGCCAGCTGGCGACCCATGTCGTAGCGGCAGGCGTAGACGCTCTTGCCGTTCATGATGGAGTCGGGGCGGGCGAAGTAGACCTGCTCAAAGATGCAGTTGGCAGACTCTTCGGCTGCAGGTACGCCCTGCTCGGATACCAGGCCCTCGGCGCTGATGCGCAAAATCTCACCGGGGCGGACATCACGGACGTACTCGGCACCCACGATGTCGAGCGCACAGGTCTCCGAGGCAACGACCCAGCCGCCAGCGCGCGTGACATGGGTGGTGGCGTCGACCGTCGCGGCGTCGTCTTGCGACGGCAGCTGCGAAACGGATGCGGCATCGGCTTGGTCCAGGCCCTCGTCCACGAGCTTGCCCAGCACCAGCGGGCGAATGCCGTGCGGGTCGCGGAAGGCATAGAGCGCCTGCTCATTGATGAGCGTCATGGCGTAGCCGCCGCGCACGAGTTCCATGGTCTTACGAATGCCCTCGCGCAGATGGCCTGTACGCTGAGTAAAGTAGCCGATGAGCTTGGTCGCGACCTCGGAATCCGAATTGGAGAGGAACGGCACGCCCAGCTCGATCAGCTGGCGGCGCAGCTCGTCGGTGTTGACCAGCGTGCCGTTGTGAGCAAGCGCGATAATGACGCTGTTGATGGTAGAAAGATGCGGCTGAGAGGCTTCCCAGCTCTTGGCACCGGCGGTGCCATAGCGCACGTGGCCCACGGCCAGCTGGCCGGAGAGCGTCGACAGGTCGGCGTTGGAGAACACGCGGTCGAGCAGGCCCAGATCCTTGCGGACCATAACCGTGCCGCCGTCACCCACGGCGATTCCCGCCGATTCCTGGCCACGGTGCTGCAGCGCACGCAGGCCAAAGTACGTCAGTCGAGCCACGTCGCGATCGGGCGCCCATACGCCGAAAATGCCACATTCCTCATGCAGCTGGTCGGAGTCCGGATCATACGTCGACATGGTGTTCACCTGTCCCGCGGCACGCTCGGCCGCGCGGATGGTTTCTTGAGACATGGCATCCCCTCAGAGCCTCGTATTTTGGCGTTACCCACCTTATTATACGCACGGCAGGACAAGCACTCCCGCGTATGAACAGCGCTTTTTAAAAGCCCACCGAGCTAATAATCAGTTTTGTAGCCAAACATTTTATCGGTCTGTCCAGTGCAAGCGCCCGCGCCCCCAGATGGCCGCCGTGTCCACCGTTGGGGATTACAAAGTTGCAATTGGGTCGTTTGTCCTGTCTTTTGGCAGGTCGGCGGCGTATCCTTATAACCTGCAACAAAGCGAGAAAGGTTATGTATGGATCGAAATGAACTCGACCCCAGCGTCCCCAGCGCCACAGAGGTCAAGAAGATCCCCCTGATCATTAAGGTGTACGCCGCCCTGTGCATTCTGTCCGGCGTGGGCACGCTCCCGTCGGTCGCCGCCTTTATGTGGCAGGTCATCACCGCGCTCATCACCGGCAACACCGCCGCCAAGCTCGGCGACAACACGCTCGTCGCGGTCGGCCTTATCGTCGCCGGCATCATGCTCTCTGCGGCAAGTGCCGTCATCCTGATCATCTTTGGCCTGGACCTTATCAAAAACCAGCGCCGCAACGCCGCGCGCCTGTCCTATATCCTTATCGCATTTACCGTCGTTGAGCTTTTGGTCGACGTGATGCTCCAGGGTATCGGGCCGTTCTTGCTGCGCCCCGCCATCCAGCTCGGCATCCTCGTCGCGCTTTCGGCCACCGTCGACCCCACGCTTCGTCAGGAGCGCGAACTGCAGCGCCGCCTGCAGGAGATGCTCGATCGCGACGCCGCCGCCGAGGGCATGCTCGGCCGCGATGAGACCGGCGAAGGCTACATCAAGCTCAACTACTTCAACCTGTTCTGGGTATTCTTTGTCTGCTGCGTACTCGGCCTGATCCTGGAGGACATCTGGCATATGACGGTCGACGACCCGGGCGTCTACCAGAACCGCGCCGGCATGCTGTTTGGTCCCTTCAGCCCCATCTACGGATTTGGCGCCGTACTCATGACCATGGTGCTCAACCGCTTCTACAAAAAGAACCCCATCATTATCTTTTTGGTGAGTGCCCTACTTGGCGCAAGCTTTGAGGTGTTCGTGGGCTGGTTTATGCAGACCTCGTTCGGTGTGGTCTCGTGGAACTACTCGCACATGAAGCTCTTTGGCATGCCCGACCCACTCGCCGTCCTTACCGGCGGACGCACCTGCACGGGCTTTGCCTGCCTGTGGGGCCTGGGTGGCCTCATCTGGATCAAGCTGCTGCTGCCGAGGCTGCTCAATCTCATCAACATGATTCCGTGGAAGAGCCGCTACTCCGCTACCGTCATCTTTACCATCATCATGCTGGTCGACGGCGTCATGACGCTGCAGTCGCTCGATTACTGGTACCAGCGCGTCAACGGCACTGAGCCGGATATTCCCGTCGCGCAGTTCTACGGCACGTACTTCGATAACGAATACATGGAGAACCGCTTCCAGAGCATGACTATGAGCCCCAAGGATGCGACGCGCGTGTAGCGCCCACCTCGCCCAAAACGCAAAATGCCCGCCGGTATCACACGTACCGGCGGGCATTTTTATAAACGAGCCTTCTATCGACGTAAGCCTCTACGCCTCGCGCTCGACCTCACTCACACACTCATTTTTGATGGTGCCGACAAGCGACTGCAGGGCATCGACCATGTGCGGACGAACGTCTCCGCCAATGAGCACGAGCATGATGTCGTCGCCCACGGTAAGCTCGCCGCTTGCCAGCCACACGCGCACATAGCCGATACCCGGCATCGCGCGCGTGGCCTCGATAGCAGCCTGCACCTTCTGAGCATCGAAGCCGAACACCATGCCGCTCACCTTATGCCCAGACGCCACGCCATCGGTCTCGACTCCGCGCACCTCGGCCTTGGGCGTCGCACGCACCACACCGTTGTGTGTCAGGTACATGCCGCAGCCAGCCGCCGAAGCATCGGCCTTAGCCTCACGCAGCCAAGCATCAACCGAAGGCATCGTTTTGCCACTTTCAAGCATCATTTCTCCCTTACCGTCAGCGAGTAGCTAATTTGGGACGGGGCTCTTTTAGCTACCCCTGGATAATCTACTCCTCGACCGGCGTGAGCACCATGACGGCACGCGTGTTGCTCAGCGATAACGAACGACAGGTCACGAGCGTCAAGACCTTGGTTGCCGAGGCGGCGCGATCGGTGGCATCGCTCGCCACGGCAGAGGCACCGTCGAGCATCTCGGACAGGTAGTTCTTGAGCCCGTCATCGCCCTCAAAATTGGCCGCGCGCGCCTTGGAGTACGTATCCTCAACGACCTTGGTCGCCAGCGGACGCAGCTTATACGTCGCATCGCGCGTGATGTAATACACGCACTCTATGCTGTCGAACGTCGCCTGATCGGTCGTGTCCGAGATCACATTGAACATCGATCCGTCGTTCATGTGGTGACCATAGATCGTAGTCTGCTGATCCACCATGCCGGGCGCAGTGTCCTCGTAATCCAAGAAGATGGCACCCGATGCGTTGGACGTGCCATCGAACAACGTGTTGAGGTACTTGGAATTATCAGTAGCCTGCACTACGGGATAGTTAATGTTGGTGCCCGGTACGTAAATCCAACCGACGACCTCGGGATTTGTCTGGGCAAGAGCATTGAAATCGATAATCGGCACGCCGCTAGCGTCCTTATCGCTATACTGCCGTTCGATCTTTTGATACGACTCGCTCGCCTGTTTGTAGCCAATCTGCGCATCGATAAAGATGGCGGCAGCGGCAACGATCAGACCGATACCGATAATGATGAGCAGAATGGGAATGACGGACCGGCGTTTCTTGCGCGGCGGCTCGGTGTAATCCGACGGCGTGGCATGCGATGAAGACAGGGGCGGCTTCTTAGCGGTGCTATAAGACGAAGGACGATACGCAGCCGGCGTATCCTGACGACGATGGGATGTCGGCGTTACGGGACGCGGCGCGCGCGGCTGCTGAGGAGAGGATGTCCGACCCTGCTGTGCCGCACGGGCAGCACCCGGCTTCGACGGATCGGGAATCTGAGAAACCTTGAATCGTTTTCCCTGATAGTCGGACATGGCTCTCCTTATACTGCGGTGAAACGGCGGAACGCCTAGGCGTCGGCCATCTCCTGCTTCATCTTCTCGATAACCTTGCGGTACTCGGGGTCGCATGCGCCCAGAATCTGCGTGGCGTAGATGGCGGCGTTCTTGGCACCGTTGATGGCCACACAGGCCACGGGCACGCCCGAAGGCATCTGCACCATCGACAGCAGCGAATCCATGCCGCCCAGGTCACTCGTCTTCATAGGCACGCCGATGACCGGCAGCGGCGTAAACGCAGCCACGACACCGCCCAGGTGAGCAGCCTTGCCGGCAGCAGCAATAATCACCTCGATGCCGCGGTCGGCAGCAGTCGAAGCCCACTCGTGGACCTTCGCCGGTGTGCGGTGCGCGCTCGCAATGACGAGCTCATAGGGCACACCGAGCGCCTCGAGCTCGGCGGTACAGCCTTCCATAACGCCCAGATCGGACTTGGAGCCCATGATGATCCCGACAACCGGCTTCTGATCTGCCATAAACAAAGACCTCCTGTTGAGAGCGGTGACGCAGCGAATCCGCGACCCTTAACTACTGAGAGTAGTATAGCTGCTCCCGTCCCTGCGGTCCCCGGGTGCCCCGCGGCGGGCCGGGTTTTATCTTCGCTCCCCTTGCTTCGCAAAGTCGCTCCGATAATAAACCCGGCCCGCCGCGGGGCACCCGGGGACCTACCGGGAATTGCTATGACGTACGTTGGCTAATTTAGGTTGGAATGAAAGGTTTGCGGAGGGTAGTGGACAGTTAGTTCAGATACGTATTTTTTGGCCGTGCCTCTTGGCGCTAATAAAGTGGTTTGAAGTCACTTTGAGCCCCATAATGACCTTTATCGCCCTTATTTGAGCGTCTCCACCGGTTCGGAAAGTCAAATTCAGCCCAATCGGACTCGGGTCGGCCTTTACACACCCTCTAAAAAATACGTATCTGAACCAACTGTCCAAGGGTATGTTTCACCCCCCGGCAAAAGGCCTCCTGGCGAATCAAAATTCGCCAGGAGGCCCCATACAAAACGTGGGCTCCTTCGTTCGAATGAACGAAGGAGCCCATACTCTTTTTTTAGGACAGGAGGCCGCGAGTCGGGCCACCAGCCGCCAATCAATCGCACTCGCCAAGCGAGCGGCGCAGCGTGCGCACAGCGCCAAGCAAATTGGCATCGTTGCCGTTCTGTGCTGGCTTGATGCAGGGCCTCGGTATGATGGGAAGAACGTGAGCCTGATCCATCATGCGCTCAAATGCCTCAAACAGCTCGGGACGGGCGCTGATTCCGCCGCCGACCACGATGACCTCAGGGTCGATGACCGACTGCAACCCCATCAGCATGTTGTCGAAGACCAGCGCGTATGCATCCAGACCGCGACGAGCGTCCTCATCCCCCTCTTCAATCCAAGAGAAAATCCGATATCCGTCAATATCATCGGTCGGATCAATCCCCTTCGCCGCACACACCTGGTCTCGGAGCGCCCGCCAGCTGGTGACATCACCGTACACCGACCCAAAGGTCACGGGCTTGCGCACATCGTTGCTCACAAAGCACACGGTGCCGGCGAGATTGTGCGCGCCTCGCAAGATGTGACCGTCAACAACGATGGCACCGCCGAGACCCGTACCGATCACCACCATCAACCCCAGGGAGACCCCCTTCAGCGCGCCGACGGCATATTCTCCCAGTGCCGCGCACATCGCATCGTTCTCGATGGTTACGGGAAGCCCCGTGCTCTCGCGCAAGATGCGACCGAGCGGATATCCGTCCAAACAGTGAAGGGCGCCGCCTCCCCCAACCACGCCATCGGAATCGCCTTCGGAAAAGACTCCGGGCATACTTATTCCCACACCCCTCACCCGGGCGCGATGGGGCTCGATCACCGAGCGGAACGTTTCGATAACCTGGTCGGCGGGCGAGGTGCATGTTGGGATACTTCCGTGCTCCTCAATGTGGTAGTCGGCGTTCACCACCGCCCATTTCACCTGAGTGCCGCCCGCATCTATACCGAAATAGCAGTCCATAATCTTATCCCCTGTCCCATAGGGTTAGTCCAGGTCCTCGCCGTTGCTCTCGATGACCTTCTTGTACCAATAGAAGCTGTCCTTGCGGCTGCGCGCGAGCGTGCCCTTGCCCTCGTCGTCGCGGTCGACGTAGACGAAGCCGTAGCGCTTGCGCATCTCGCCCGTGCCGGCGCTGACCAGGTCGATGCAGCCCCACATGGTGTAGCCCATGAGGTCCACGCCGTCGAGTTCCACGGCATCCTCCATGCTCTGGATGTTCTTGCGCAGGTAGTCGATGCGGTAGCCGTCATGGATGGAGCCGTCGGCCTTCACCTCGTCGCTCCAGCCGATACCGTTCTCCACGATCCAAAGCGGCTTGTGATAGCGGTCGTAGAGCTCGTTCAAGGCGATGCGCAGGCAGTACGGATCGGTCGCCCAGCCCCAGGCGTTGGTCTCGAGGTAGGGGTTTTTCACCATGCCGAAAGCGAGATTGCCGGACGCGACCTCGAGCTCCTTCTGGCGCAACGATACCGTCGAGCCTCCGTAGCACGAGAACGACAGGAAATCTGCCGGATAGGTTGCGAGAAGCTCGAGGTCGTTCTCGCCCATTTCCAGCTTGATGCCCGCGCGCTCCATCTCCCTCAAGCGATAGGCGGGATAGTGGCCGCCCACCTGCACGTCGGCATACCACAGCGCGTCACGCTCGCGTTCCATGGCGAGCAGATGATCGGCGGGGTCGGCGGAATAGGAGTAGATGGGGTTGTACGCGAGCATCTGACCCACCATGATCTTAGGGGAGATTTGGTGCGCCGACCGAACCGTAAGGGCAGACGCCACGAACTGGTTGTGCGCCGCCTGGGCCTTCGCATGGGGGCTCCCATCCGTAAGCCCGCCCGCCATGAAGCTCCCCATGCTCATCATGTTGATCTCGTTGAAGGTGAGCCAGTACTTCACCTTGCCCTGATAGTGCTTCATGACGCAGGTGGCGTAGCGCACGAACAGGTCGATGAGCTCGCGGCTCTTCCAACCGCCGTACTTGTTCACGAGCGCGAGCGGGGTCTCGTAGTGCGAGAGCGTCACGAGCGGTTCGATGCCGTACTTAGCGCACTCGTCAAACACGGCGTCGTAGAACGCTAGACCCTCGGTGTTGGGCTCAGCCTCCTCGCCCGTGGGGAAGATGCGCGCCCAGTTCATGGACAGGCGGAAGCACTTGAAGCCCATCTCGCCCATGAGGGCGATGTCCTCGGCGTAGTGGTGGTAGAAGTCGGTGGCCGTGTGGCTGGGATAGTAGTAGCCATCAACCACCGCCACCTCCAGCCCTTCAGGAAGTCCCTCCTCGCAAACCGCATACACGGGAAGCGCGCCGGTTTCCCCTGTCGCGGTATTACGCCACGTTATCTGCCGTGACACCGTATGGCTACCGCTGGTCATGGCGTCCGAGGTGTTCGGTCCTTTGCCGCCCTCTTCCCAGCCGCCCTCATACTGGTTGGCGGCGGTGGCGCCACCCCACAGGAAACCTTCCGGAAATGCCATTGGGTACCTCCTCGATCGTGAAAACATCTTCATGAAACGGGAAGACGGGCTGCATGGCAGTCCCGGCTTCCCGTCAGATAATCAGTTAGGCGCTTGCACCCATGCGTTGATAGACCGTGATGAAGCGCTCGGCAAGGATACGGAAGCCCTCAGCGCTCATGAGCTGATCCTCCGCATGCAGCAAGATGATGCGAAACGGCAGCTCCTCGCCGCTGGCCTCTTGCTGAAGCAGTTTCATGTGAGCGTCGTGGCCTGCGTTGAACACCACGTTGCCCTCGTCGATAAGTTTCCGGGCGGCCTCAAAATCACCATTCTCGGCACAGGCTATCGCTTCGAGGTAGCAGCTGCGCGCGCTCCCCACCTGAGCGACGATAGAGAAGCACGTCATTTCAAACTGATCGATCGCTTCTTGTTTGATCTCTGACATGGCTATGCCCCCAGCAACTTTCGAGCCTGTTTGAGCACGGCCTCGCCGTTCATTGTCCCATACGCTGTCATATCAATCGGCTCCACCGGACAGTTCACTTGATTCTTCACCTTGTTGAGTTCAAAGCGAACCTGCGGTCCCAGCAGGATAACGTCGCTATCCGCATATTCCGCCGCTTGGTTGACAGGGTGCGCCTCGATGGTGCACACGAAACCGTCTTTTTCAGCCGCCTGTTGCATGCGCTGTACCAGCATGCTCGTCGAAGCGCCCGCGGCGCACATAAGTACGATATGTTTCATCCTACGCTCCCAACCTCATGGAAAATGATGGTGTGAATATGAAAATCCCTATGCGGCCGATTCCTCGAGAGCGGCCTGCTCCTCTCGCAACGCCTGGCGATCAGCCATAAGGGTGAAGGGGGTATACATGAGCACCGACACCGCCAAAACCGCAACCGAGATCACCAGGCACCCGATGCCGCCCTGCATGAATGCGATGACCGGCTGGGGAAGCACCCAGGGAAGCTGAATCGTGGGATTGAACGCAGCCCCAAGACCGAGGGCGTAAAGCGCCTGGACCACGATGGCGCAGACCGGGATGTTCAGCACGAACGGGATGAAGTACGTGGGATTCAGCACGACCGGCAGACCGAACATGAGCGGCTCGGAGATATTGAAAAGCGACGGAACAAGCGCGATGCCGCGAATCGCCTTGAAGCGCTCGGACTTGGTGAAGAGCAGCGAGATGCTGATGCCCAGGGCGTTAGCCTGGCCACCGATGGCGGTGCCGAGCGCGACGACGGCCCAAGCGCCATAGGGCAGTGCCTCGCCCGCGATGATGGCCTCGGTGTTAGCAGCGCTGCAAGCCATGATTACCGGAGCGTAGAAGTTGAGCATCACGTTGGGGTGGACACCGAAGAACCAGAAGATCGACTGCAGCGAGCACACGATGATATAGGCCAAAGGAGAGGCACCAACCATCGTGACCGGCGTGCCGATCAAGGTGTTGATCATATCGAACAGGTTGCCCCACGGGGTGAAAGAAAGACCCCACTTGGCGAACCACACCGCAGTGAATAGCACGATGGCGGCAAACATCGGCGACAGCGAGTCTGCAACCATGGGCGGAACCATATCGGGGAGCTTGATTTCAAGCTTGCTCATCAAAATGGCTGTCACCTTCGGCACGATCAGGCCAAGCAGAATGGCGACGAAGATGCCGTTCGATCCCATGTACGACGTGTTGATGAAACTCGCCATGGGAATATCCTCGAACGATTGCTGCGGCATGAATGCCAAAAACACCGCGCCGCTCACGATGCCACCGGTATAACCGCTAAGGCCGCATACCTTACCCCACCTCAAACCGATGAAGAAGGAGATGTATATACCCATCATGTTCATGGTAACGGTGAGGATGGAGTTGCCGGTCGCCATGAGACCGCTCGAAACCACCCAATCGGAGAACCCCGGAATGGGGAAGTTGATGAGAATCGCGATAACCGAGACGCCAAGGGTCATGGGCAGCGTGCACATCATGCCGCCCATGAGGGCGTCGAGCATCTTGCTGTCAGCAACCTTGCTTGCCACAGGTGCGATTGTCTTATCCATTATGTTTTGGATCTTGTCGAATACCGCCATGTTTCAGCTCCAATCTTTGCAGTGAACCCTATCGATGCCCGTGTGCGGCATCTTCCCCTCTAGATAGCGCATCCACCTCTCTTCAAAATCACAACGACGTGCTTCAGGCAGTACGCCATTCAGCGTGAATTGGCGAGATTGCCCCAGCGGACGCTTACGTCAGGTCCGCGTACGTCACGAGCCCCACGTCCTGCTCTGCAAGCCATGCGGCGACATCAGGGTCGACAAGCATCGCGGCTTCCCGGATGCGGGCCTCGAGCATGGTCGAGTTATCTCGCAAGTACGCGTCGATATAACCTGGGTGAAACACCATGAGACGGCATATCCCTTCCGGTGTCGTTTCAAGCGCCTCTCGAAGCGCCGCAAAGGGATCCGCTTCATATGACGAGAAATCCTTGGGAACATAGGAAAGCACCGGCGTCGAGCGAAAGGTGACTGGCTCGCCCGGAGCACCCATCGCGAAATAGGGCAGGCCGTGACGCTCGGCAACGATCTCAAGGCCGCGGAAGAACATGGGGCTTGCGACCGCATGTCCCTCGAAGTAATCGGGCTCACGCCCGACGAGCTCAAGGAATCGCCGATACTGCGCCTCGATTTCGATAATGACCTCGTCAAGCACCACGAAGTCCTCCCCAGCCCGCGCGGCGGCGCGATATGCTGAGCTCCGCTTGAAATTGCCATCATCGTCAACGATGCTCGAGATGAGCGAGGAATCGCTGAGGGGCCTACCCGTGCAGATATTGGTGTGCTGACCCAAGCAGAGATCCTTGATTTGCAGGCGCGCCAAACCGCTTTCTGCAAGCGGCATGTTGGTCATGACGCCCACCGAGCGAATGAGCCCCGCTTGGACCGCGGCCGCTATCCCGCAATTAACACCGTCGCTGTAACCTAAATCGTCGGCGCGCAGCAATAACCGCTTCATCCGATCCTCCTCAACCGATATCTCGTCGAGCGGCAAAGCAACGAAGCGATGCCCTGTGTAGAGCCGATGCCGTGTTCCGGCGGGGCGGCAAGCTTCGTCGTCTCTTCTTGCATTAAGTATGACGCCGGCTATATCCAAAATCGGTTACATGCTGTGCCACAAGGTTGCGAGATGGCTACGCGAGTTTCATAACGTGAAACTCCGCAGGAATACCGGCATGTTTGAGCTATAGTTTGGTCAAATGAGGCCCTCTTATTCGGGCCACTGAGCATAAAGGGGACAGCCATCATGGAAAAATCCATCTCGATGGGATCGGTTGCCGAACGGTTGCTTGACTACATCGACACCGCAATGCAGCACGACACCAACTACGAGATAGCGACCACGCTGGTGAAAAACTACAGCAAGCTGAGCGAGCTCTCGATTGGAGAAATCGCCGACATGTGCTTCGTCTCGAAGGCTTCAGTGTCGCGATTCTGCCGGTTTATGGGTTTCGCTGATTTCAAGGACCTGCGCAACCAGCTTGAACATGACGTCCTCAAAACCGGGTTGTTTCCACATGCCTTTGTAGAACAGCTGTCAAACGACACGGAAGGCGCTCTGGCATCCTACCGGGAGGCGATCCTGCTCAATATCGAAACGACCGTCTCGGCGGCAAACATCGCGAAACTGCCCGCCATTGTCGATGATTTGCACGACAGCGGGCATGTCGCGTTCTTCTCCCACCACTTCCTCTGGGACGTGGGCCGCTACTTCCAAAGCAGGCTCACCATCATGAACCGCCTCATCGAGCTTTACCTCGATTATTCATCGCAGCTCGCCTGCGCGCAATCGCTCACCAAATCCAGCCTCGCCATCATTTGCAGCATAGGGGGAACATACCCCATTCGTTATCCAGAAATCGTCAACGCACTCGCCGCCTCCGGCTGTCGTCTTCTCGTCATCACACAAAACACCTCAAGCGCCTACTGGAACCATGCCTCCTGCATACTGAGCTGCGGAGTGACCAACAACATCGACACGGGCAAGTTCGGTGCGCTTGCCGCCATCGACTTGATAGTCATGGAATACCTGAGGCGTTATGGAGCCGATTCCGGTACTGGCGAGTAATCTCGTCGGACCACCGACGCTCAGCAGGGCAAGCCGTTTTCTCTAATCACGTCCTGATACCAGAAGAAGCTGTCCTTCCTGAAACGAGCGCATTGCTTCGCATCGGTTTCCGTGCGATCGACATACAGAAGGCCGTAGCGCTTAGTGAACCCCTGATGACTTGAGCATAGATCCATGAGGCTCCAAACGCAGTAGCCGAAGACGGGATAGCCTTCGCGAATGAGCTCCTCGACCTCGCCCAAATGTCGTGAAAGGTATTCGATGCGCACGGCATCATGCACCCTGTTCTCCTCGTCAAGTGACTCGGAAAGCGCCATGCCGTTCTCCGTGACGATCATCGGAAGCTGGTAGCGATCGTAGAGCTTGCGCATGCCCACGCGAAGCCCAAGGGGGTCGATGCCGTTCGACATCCACTCGGTCGGCGCGATCGCAGGGTTATCGCAGAGTTCGAAATCCCCGCCCGACCACGGAGGGAACCGGTCGAAGCGGATGGGCTCCGTGCGCTCATGCGCACAATTGCTGAAATAGTAGTTCACCCCAAGAAAATCGGGCCTCGTCGCGACCAGGATGTCGTGGTCCCCGCACTCAACAACAGGGTAGAAACCTTCGCGCTCCAGGTAATAGCGCGCATAAGGCGAGATGTCGCCGCGCACACTCAGGTCGAGCAGGTAGTTCTGCATCATCTCCTCGGCGTTCATGGCCGCAAGCACATCCGCCGAAGCGCTCGTCCGCGGGTTGACCACCTGCATGGCGACAACGGGGCCGATCTGCGCATCGGGGTCGATCTGTCGCAGGCACGCGATGGCGCGATGCTCGGCAAGAGCGACATGATAGCTCATCTGGTAGGCGTTCTTCTGCCGTTGGCGCGGATCGGTTTCGGTGTCACCCGTGTTGCTGGGCGCGGAGGTCGCAATTAGCTGTTCATTCACGGTAACCCAGCGCTTGACGCGCCCCTTGAAGTGCGTGAAGCAGATTTCGGCATAGCGCACATAGAAGTCGATCATCTTACGGCTCTTCCAGCCGCCGAAGGCCTCGACCAACGCACTCGGACATTCGAAGTGATACAGGGTGACCAAGGGCTCGATCCCTCGCTCCAGCAGGTAGTCAATCAGCTGGTCATAAAACGCCAAGCCCTCAGGATTGGGATCCCCCGAGGCATCGGGCATGATGCGGCTCCAAGCGAAACCCATCCGGTAGACCTTGATGCCGAGCTCGGCCATGAGGTCGACATCCTCACGCCGGTGATGATAGTGGTCCGAGGCGATCTTGTTATCGGCGATGCCGGGACGCCCCGGGCCGCGATCGGTGGTTGCCGGACCTTTGCCTCCTTCATCATACCCACCCTCAACCTGAAAAGCGCTGGTGGAAGCACCCCAGAGGAAACCTTCGGGAAACCGGTGCTGAGTCATGAGTTCAACCTCTCGTCACGGATGTCACTTCTTGCAACTCCCGTTATAACGGATGTACGAACCAAAGCCTGTTACTCATTCCCGGGCAATGTTTCACGATTTGAAAACGGCCGTGCCATCATGCACCGCAAACTCTAAAGAACATGCCGTCGCGAAGGCCAAGCCTCATGCCCGCCACCGTCACGTGCCGGCGCCGCACACCGCCAAGCCGCTACTCCCCGTCGCGGAAGGTCAGGAGGTCGCGGTAGTCCGTGTCGCGCGTGCTGCCCGTCTTCGAGAACGGGTTCACCGAAGCAGGACACCTCATCCTCAAGATCTACCTCCTCGACGAAACCAAGGTCGATTTAGGAGACGCAACGTTACTACAGCGCAGGGAAAACGGCCCGCCGAATAAAATCGGATCGATCCCCCGTCTTTCGGTCGATTGCCACCACCATGGATGCCGGAAAGCGCACGGTAACTGCAACAAGCGGCTCATCAGCAACAACGCCAGGCCTGACATGGATGCGCTCAAGACGACCCGTCCAAGTCTCTTGCTCAAACTCTACGCTCTCGCGCTCGATATCTTCGTCTGTCAGGACCGATCCATCAGCTAGTTTGTACTCAGTCATTATCTAGAACCTCCCTCTCAGACAAACCATGCTTGAGAGCATTGCGGTGGACAATTGCCATGGAAGTATCCTCTCCTCCAGGCAGAGTTTGTCATACTCATTGCATGACAAACTCTGCCTTGATACGTTCCCCACCCCATGCTCATCGGCAAAGCTCAAGGCCATAAGCGAAATAAGCTTCTAACACCGAACAATTCCTACCGCTACCCATCAGACCTCTCCAGCAACATCCGTAAGTCATCGATGGGCGGCAGAGCATCGAGCAACTCTCGTGGCATATCCTTCGACGTCTTATAGGTGGCCACACCCATGGGTTTTGTGAAGTCTTGGATCACATAGTCAACAAATCCCTTGTCCATGTCTTTGCAAAGCACAAGGCCTATGGAGGGATTCTCGTGCTCGCGACGCTCAAAGTCGTCCAGGATGCGTAGATAGCCAGAGAGCTGGCCGAGATAGGCCGGCTTGAAGGGGCCGCTCTTGAGCTCGACTGCAACTAAACAGTTGAGGTCGCGGTTGAAGAACAGGAGGTCGATGTACTGATCGATGCCAAAGGCGTCGAGATGGTACTGGTTTCCCACAAACGCGAAGGCTCGACCGAACGTCATGATGAACTGCTTGATATTCTGCACGATGCCTTGCTCTAACACGCGCTCGTCGACATCCTCCGCATCGCGCACCCCGAGTTCCTCAATATTGATAAAGTCGAGCAGATACTCGTCCTTGAACGTGGCGATAGCGCGCAGCGCCTGCTGACCCTTTGGCAGCGTTGAGAGGAAGTTGTTGGAGACCTCTCCTTGATGATGAAAGTCGTCCGCCTTCAGCGAGCGTTTGAGCGCCTCCACACTTAAGTGCTCAAATGCGCACTTGTGAATGTAGAAGAGCCGCTCGTCAAGGGTCTTAGCACCTGCAAGGATATACCGATGATGGGTAAACCCAATCGCTAAAAAATCATCGAGAGAACATGTGTTTGAATTCGGCACTTGCAAGTGACGAATTTGCAGAAGGCCACCGTCTGAAGATTCGTCACTCACGAGTGACGAATCGAGAAACGCCTGTTCATCGCCCGGAGCAGACCAAGCTTCAAAGAAGATTCGCATATATTTGAGACTTGTTGTGGAGAAGCCCCTGAGTCCTGGCAGCTCCTTCCGCAATTGTTCGCTGATGGTTTTGAGCGCGTTGGTTCCCCACGTGCCATTGCGCGTGTTGGCGGAGACGTAGCCTCCCACGGCGAAATAGAGCTGCAGCTGCTGAGCGTTGGCGCTCTTCGCCGCAGCATACTGCGCACGCAATATCGCCGTCTTGATGGTCTGAACTTCCTCACGATAGCCCGTAATCTCTGACATCATGGCGTTCTCCTCTTCTTACGAACTTGTGTTCCATGACGCGTTCTATGCTATCAACGCGTGCGGACACAAAATTGCGCGTACCATAGAGGCGTTTTCTGCTTCGCCTCGTTTGGGAGATGTATGTCCAAACCCTCATCCGCACTCGACGCCAGCTCTTGCGATGTTTACGCCGACTCCGCGCGCCACCCTCTCACGCGCACATGGTGCGTAGCTGCGCTCGCCCTCATCTGCTGCGCGCTCTGGGGCAGTGCGATCCCCTGCATCAAGATCGGCTACGAGCTTCTCGGCATCCAAAACGGCGACGTACCATCGGAGTTTCTCTTCGCTGGCGTGCGCTTTATGCTTGCCGGCGCTATCGCACTTGCCGCTGCAGTCATAACAAGACGTCGCTTGCCTCGCGTCTCACGCACGGGATGGCCACTCGTTATCAGACTCTCGCTTGCCCAAACTATCGTGCAGTACGCCTTCTTTTATATCGGCGTTTCAAACGCTTCGGGTGTGCGCGGCTCAATCGTCAACGCTATGAACACGTTTCTCTGCGTGTTGATGGCAGCGCTCGTGTTCCGGCAAGAACGGCTCACTGCGCGCAAAGTCCTCGGCTGCGCTATAGGTTTTACCGGAGTCGTTATCGTCAACCTCACCGGTGGCGATAGCGGCGGCGCCGTCACGCTCACAGGCGAGGGCTTCATCCTTATTGCCGCTGTCTCCTACGCTGTCTCGTCTGCCCTCATCCACACCTACTCCCAGCGCGAGGACCCCGTGGCGCTCAGCGGCTACCAGTTTATCAGCCCTAGTCATCGCGCAAAGCCCCTTCGGCAGCACACGGTGCAGCCGAGTCACCGTGTGCCGGGGCGGGAAGGCGGACCTTTCTCTCGGAAAACTTCGCGAAGCCCAGTTTCCGAGAGAAAGTGTCCGGCTGCCGCCCCGGCCGACCAGGTCACACTACATCGTGTACTGCGGCAGGTCCTGCAGGGCGATGACGTCCATACCCATGTCGTTGGCGCTGCCGTGACCCTGCTGGTCCTCGCGCACCGCCTCGATGGCACTCACGTATGTGTTGGCAGCGGACATCGCGGTCACGCAGGTCACGCCGCGGCGCACCGCCTCGGTACGCAACAGATAGCCGTCGCCGCGCGAACCCGGACCATACGGCGTGTTGATGATCACCGCAATCTTGCCATCGGCGATAAGGTCGCCGATATTGGGACGCTCGCCGTCATGCGGACCGCTGATCTTTTCCACGATTTCGCACGTCACGTTACCGCCGCGCAGCACGCGCGCCGTACCCTCGGTAGAGCAGATATCAAAGCCAAGGTAGCGCAGGATACGGGCGACCGAAAGGATGTGGCGCTTGTCGCGGTCGCACACGCTAATGAACACCTTGCCGCAACTCGGGTCGGGCAGCTTGTAGTCAATCGCCAGCTGCGTCTTGGCATATGCCTCGGGATAGCTCTTGGCGATACCCATGACCTCGCCCGTCGACTTCATCTCGGGCCCCAGGATAACGTCGGCTCCCGGGAAACGACCCCAGGGCATAACGGCTTCCTTCATGCAGAACCAGTCCAGCTGACGCTCGTCACTCGGCAGGCCCAGGCTCGCGATGGAATCGCCCGCCATGATACGCGCCGCGCACTTGGCCAGCGGCACGCCGGTGGCCTTGGAAATGAACGGCACGGTACGGCTGGCACGCGGGTTAGCCTCGATCACGTAGACGGTCTCGCCCTTGATGGCATATTGCACGTTGACCAGGCCGCGGACTCCCAGCGCCGTCGCGATGCGGCGCGTGGTCTCACGGAGCTTCGCCTGCAGGCTCTCGCTAAAGCTGAACGGCGGAATGCACGTCGCGGAGTCGCCGGAGTGGATACCGGCCTCCTCGATATGCTCCAGGATACCGCCGATGTAGACCTCCTCGCCGTCGCACAGGGCGTCGACATCGGACTCGATCGCACCCTCCAGGAAGCGATCCAGATACACCGGGTAGTCGGGGCTAATGCGCGCGGCCTCGGCCATGTAATCGCGCAGATGCTCGGCATCGTAGGCGATCATCATGCCGCGGCCGCCCAGCACGTAGCTCGGACGCACCAGCAGCGGGTAGCCGATGTGCGCGGCCACGGCCTCGGCCTCCTCAAACGAGGTAGCCTGGCCCGCCGGCGGGTACATAATGCCCAGCTTGTCGAGTAGGGCGGCAAAACGCTCGCGGTCCTCGGCAAAGTCGATGGCATCGGGCTTGGTGCCCATGATGTTGACGCCACTCTCCTCGAGCATGCGCGCCAGCTTAAGCGGGGTCTGGCCGCCGAGCGTCACTACGACGCCGTCGGGACGCTCAACATCAATGACGTCCATGACGTCCTCGTAGGTGAGCGGCTCAAAGTACAGGCGATCGGACGTGTCGTAGTCGGTCGAAACGGTCTCGGGGTTGCAGTTGACCATGATGGTCTCGAAGCCGCGGGCAGCCAACGCATAGCTCGCGTGCACGCAGCAGTAGTCGAACTCGATACCCTGGCCAATACGGTTGGGGCCGGCGCCCAGGATCATCGCCTTGGGCTTGTCCGCCGGCGTGGTCTCGTCGGGGGCAACGCACTTCTTGGCATCCGGGCTCGTGCGGTAGATGTTCTCGTACGTCTTGTAGTGGTACTCCGTGGCGCTCGAGAACTCCGCAGCGCAGGTATCGACCGTCTTCATGCTGGGAACCACGCCCAGGCCCTTGCGGTAGGCGCGCACAAAGCGCTCATCGGAGCCGGTCAGCGCGGCGATCTCGGCGTCACTCGTGCCGTACTGTTTGAGCAGGCGCATCGCGTCGGCGTCAATGTCCTCCACACGCAGGCCGCGGATGCTCTCCTGGACCTGCACCATGTCGTTGATGCGGTTGAGGTACCACGGATCGATGCCGCAAATGGCATGGATCTGGGCGATGTCCCAGCCGCGACGCAGGGCCTCGACCACAAAGAAGATGCGGTGCTCGGTCGGGGTTGCCACGGCTTGGGCGAGCTCATTGTCGCTCAGCTTATCGGCACCCTCCTTGCCACCGGCGCAAATACCCTGGTGTCCATCCTCCAGCGAGCGCATGGCCTTGCCAAAGGCTTCCTCGAAGGTGCGGCCGATCGCCATGATCTCGCCCACGGCCTTCATGCGCGTGGTGAGCGTGGGGTCGGTACCCTTGAACTTCTCGAAGGCAAAGCGCGGCACCTTGACCACGCAGTAGTCAATCGTGGGCTCAAAGCAGGCAGGCGTTGCCTTGGTAATGTCGTTGACGATCTCGTCGAGCGTATAGCCAACGGCCAGGCGCGCGGCGGCCTTGGCGATGGGAAAGCCCGTGGCCTTGGAGGCCAGTGCGGAGGAACGACTCACGCGCGGGTTCATCTCGATGACGATCAGGCGGCCGGTCTGGGGGTTCACGGCAAACTGCACGTTGGAGCCGCCGGTCTCGACGCCGATCTTCTCCAAGATGGCGAGCGAGGCGACACGCATGCGCTGATACTCAAGGTCGGAGAGCGTCTGCGCCGGCGCCACGGTGATGGAGTCGCCGGTATGCACGCCCATGGGGTCGAGGTTCTCGATGGAGCACACGATGATGCCGTTGCCGGCGTGATCACGCATGACCTCCATCTCATACTCTTTCCAGCCCTCGATGGACTCCTCGACCAGCACCTCGTGGGCGGGCGAGAGCTCCAGGCCCTGGCTCACGATGGAGACGAGCTCCTCGTGGGTATGAGCGATGCCGCCGCCGGCGCCACCGAGGGTAAAGCTCGGACGCAGCACGCAAGGATATCCCACGCGCTCAGCGATAGCCTCGGCGTCAGCCACGCTGTAGGCATAGCCCGAGCGCGCGACCTCCAGGCCAATCTCGGCCATGGCCTCGTTAAAGAGTTTGCGGTCCTCGCCGCGCTCGATGGCGGCAAGGTCGCAACCGATCATCTCGACGCCGTACTTGTCCAGCGTGCCGTCTTTCGCCAGCTCGACGGCGGCGTTCAGGCCGGTCTGGCCGCCCAGCGTGGGCAGCAGCGCGTCCGGGCGCTCTTTCTTGATCACGCGCTCGATAAACTCGGCGGTGATGGGCTCGACATAGGTGCGGTCGGCAAGACCCGGGTCGGTCATGATGGTCGCCGGGTTGGAGTTAACCAGGATGACCTCAAAGCCATCCTCCTTGAGCACCTTGCAGGCTTGGGCGCCGGAGTAGTCGAACTCGCAGGCCTGGCCAATGACGATGGGACCCGAACCAATAACGAGGATACGCTTGATGTCAGTACGTTTCGGCATGTTTAAAACCTCCTAGAGAGGCTGACTCAATGTTTTGGAAAAGTCAGCGAGGGTGCAGCTGGTGCATCAGGTTGCCGTGATGCGAGGGCGCGCTGGGCTTATGCCCGCGCGTCCGAAGCAGAACGGCAAGATGATGTGCCAGATGCAGCCGCAGCGTCGATCGGTCCGCCGTTCGGCAGAACGGCGGAACCATCGTCGGCGAAATTCCAACCGGCAAGGCGGTCCTTCGCGGTGTCGATGTCCAGGTAGTTCTCCTCGCCGTCCATGAGTCGCGTAAAGGCGGTAAAGAGATAGTGGGCATCGGTGGGGCCAGGCGAGGCCTCGGGGTGGTACTGGACCGAGAAGCACGGGGCTTCGAGCAACTGGATGCCCTCGGCGGTGCCGTCGTTAAGGTTCACATGCGTCAGGCGAATGCGGCCAAAGCGCTCGTTCATCACGACCGGCGCGATGCCGCGGCGCACCCAGACGCGCAGATCTCCATCGGCCGCATGCTCGGTCTCGCCGCCGGAAAGCTCGGGGACAAGCTTGCCCAAGCTGGGGAACAGCAGGCCAAAGCCATGATTTTGCGCGGTAATCTCCACGCGACGGCTTACCAGGTTCATGACTGGCTGGTTGCCACCGCGGTGACCGAACTTAAGCTTTTCCATCTGGGCGCCGCAGGCCAGGCTGATCATCTGATGACCCAGGCAAATGCCAAAGACCGGCACCTTGCCGATCAGCTGCTGCACCTGCTCATAGGTCTCCACCACGGCGTCGGGGTCGCCGGGACCATTGGACAAAAAGACACCGTCGGGATTCATGTCGAGCACCTCACTCGCGGGCGTATCCCACGGCACGACGGTAAGGTCGCAGCCGGCACGGACCAGGCCCTCCAGAATGCCGCGCTTGACACCGCAGTCGTAGGCGACCACTTTGTGACGGGCAGGAGCGGCAGCCGCAAGCGCAAAGTCATGCGTGGCAGGCAGGTCACTCGCGGCAAAGACGTGGGGTTCAGGGCAACTTACGGTCTTGACCAAATTCTCGCCCACCAGTGTGGGCGCTGCGGCCAGACGCTCGGCAAGCTCGTCGACGTCGAAGATCTCGGTCGAGATAATGCCCATCTTGGAACCATTGTCGCGCAGATGGCGCACCAGAGCGCGGGTGTCGACACCCTCGATAGCGACGATGCCGTGAGCGCGCAGGTACTCCGGCACGCTGACGGCCGAGCGCCAGTTAGAAGGCGTGGTGCACATGTCGCGGACGATCATGCCGCGCATGGCGGGAGCGCTCGCGGGGCGAGCGGTATCGCCGGGGAAGGCCGACTGGACGTCGGTCTCGTCGATGCCGTAGTTACCGATCTGCGGATAGGTCATGGTTACGATTTGGCCGGCATAACTCGGGTCGGTCATAACCTCAAAGTAGCCCTCGAGCGAGGTATTGAAGCAGACTTCGCCGGTCGCGGTGCCCTCGGCGCCGCATGCACGTCCATAAAAAATGGTCCCATCCTCAAGATACAGGATGCAGGGACCGCAGGTGCCCTTGCTGGTTTTGGCCAGCATACGCTGGCAAAGCTCGCTGGGCGCGAAGGTGCGGGCGGCAGCGCCCGCGGTATGGTTGTTCGCCATAGTTCTCCTTCCCGGTCTCACAGGACCGGCTTAAAGGTGTGTAGTTAGGCCTCGCGGTATTGTAACCGCAAGCATCACTTATGGCGTTAATTTCATAGAATTGTTTACAAAATGATAATTATGACTCCCCATGCATAATGATTCACAACCGCCATCGGGTAGTCTTTTTGGGACGGGGCTATTTTAGCTGCCTCGGCTGCTAGCGCTAGCGTTTTGTCTGATTGACGGCCGGGGTAGCTAAAATAGCCCCGTCCCAAAAAGACTACCCAGAAAAATCATCCCGCGTGGGCTTGTGGCTCACGCGGGATGATGGCCTCCTACTTTTTCTTGTCCTGTTCCAGCAGATCGGACGGTGAGCGATCGGGCTTGCCGCCGCGGAAAATCTCGCGACCATGCAGACGATGTTCCAGGTCACGTTCGGCCTTTTCCTCGTCAATCTTGGTCTGGCTCACCACCGGGTCCTCAATCAACGACGACACCGAGTTCACCTGCTTCTGAATGCGCTCGGCGATGGTGTCATCCATACTCACGATGCGCATCTTCCAGTCGATACTCGTGGCGTTGGATGAACTCTTGGTCCACACGAACGTCAGAATGGCGCTCTGGTGGCCCTGGGCGGGAAACATGCCAAAGAAGGAATCGTGCTGAATGTTGCTATCTTCGTCGATATAGGCGTGCACGTTATACACCACGCGGTCAATCTTATCGTTGAGCAGCGCGTTGGTCGCGAGTGCCGCGGCCTGAATCTGCCCGTTGGACAGCAGTTCGAGCTCGTTGGCAGACGATGTGTCCAACACCGTTGCCTCGACCGTGCCCGTACGCTCATCGGCCTCGTCGACGGAAAAGTCGAGCGGAAACTGCGTAAAGCCGTTGCCCCACTCAAGGCCGCCCTTCAGCGCCGTCGAAACGGTATCGACCGAAACGCTCTCGGACAGATTGGCGGTATTCAGACGGCGCATCACGCCGTAGCCGATCTGCATGCCCACGATCAGCACCAAAATACCGATGACCACGGCCATCGCGGTCTTCGTAATGGTATGGCTCACCTGCGAGCCCGAAGGATCGTCCTCGGACAGCGGGTCGATATGTTTTGCCTGGCGCGCGCGGTCCTCGCTGCGCAGCTGCGCTAGCGCCGCTTTGTCACCGCGCTTGGCCGCAGCCTCCTTCTCGCGCATGCGCTCGGTACGCTTTTTGGCAAGCGTAGGATCCAAGACGCCGGATGCATCGATTTCGGAGAATAACTCCGTCACCTCTTCCGGAGTCAAAGGGTTCTTGTCAGCCATAAACTTCCTGTCATATCAATCAGTCGAGCTCGTGCGCACGCGCACCTTCGAACTGCATTCGATAGTAACGGGCATAGGTACCGCCACGGGCGAGAAGCTCCTCGTGCGTGCCACGTTCCACAACGCGACCATGCTCAACGGTCGCAATCTCGTCAGCATGCTTAATGGTCGAGAGGCGGTGGGCGATGATAATCGTGGTGCGGCCGCGCGCCAGCTCTTCGAGTGACTCCTGCACCGCCTCCTCGCTCTCGTTATCCAAAGCGCTCGTCGCCTCGTCCAAGATCAGGATCTTGGGGTTCTTGAGAAACACGCGCGCGATGGCGACGCGCTGCTTCTGTCCGCCCGAAAGACGGCTGCCGCGCTCGCCCACGACCGTGTCATAGCCCTGCGGCAGCGACTCGATAAAGGCATCGATGTTGGCGCGGCGAGCGGCTTCGGCGATCTCTTCTGCCGTAGCGCCCGGCTTGCCGTAGGCGATGTTCTCGCCGATTGTTCCGTCAAACAGGTAGACATCCTGTTGCACCAGGCCGATGGCACGACGCAGGCTCTGCTGTGTCACATCGCGCACGTCCTGGCCGTCGATGCTAATGGATCCGGCAGCCACGTCATAAAAGCGCGGTAGCAGCGAACAGGTCGTGGACTTGCCACCGCCCGAAGGGCCAACCAAAGCGATGGTCTGACCAGGCCTGATGGACAGGTCCATATGGTCGATAACGGGACGCTCGTCGGCATCGCCCTCGCCCAGCTCAACATCCTCGTAGTTAAAGCACACGTCGTGATACTCCACGGCGCCGGCGGTCACCTGCAGATCCGTAGCACCCGGCTTGTCCTGGATATCCGGCGCGGTCGAGAGCACCTCGTCCATACGCTTAAAGCCGGCGATAGCCTTCTGATACATCTCGGCGGAATTGACAAGCGTCTCGAGCGGCGTGCAGAACAACGAAATGTAGAGCGCAAACGTCGCCATATCGACTGCTTGCAGATCGCCCTGAGCCACCAGCCAACCGCCGAGCAGCACCACGATCACGTAGAGCACGCCCGAGAGCAGGCCATACGTCGCGGTATAGACGCCCATGGCATGGTACATGTTCTCTTTGGACGAAAGGTAGCCATCGTTAGAGGCACGGAACTTGGCGCGCTCGGTCTCCTCGTTGGCAAAGCTCTTGACTACGCGCATGCCCGCCAGCGAATCCTGCAGTTGTGCATTGATGCCGCTGATCTTTTTGCGGTTGTCGCTAAAGACCTCGCGCATACGC
Organism: Collinsella sp. TF09-1AT; assembly: GCF_003436895.1. Lineage (NCBI taxonomy): Bacteria > Bacillati > Actinomycetota > Coriobacteriia > Coriobacteriales > Coriobacteriaceae > Collinsella > Collinsella sp. TF09-1AT. The sequence goes on from NZ_QSRC01000003.1 coordinate 88,553, forward strand.
ATGTTCTGCCAAAACATGATGACCGCAAACACCGCCGTCACCACGGCCATGGCAAGCGCCAACACCGGGGCGATGGTAAAGAGGATCACAAACGAGCCAATGATCTCGATGCCGCAGATGATGATCCACTCGGGCACGTGATGCGCCGCCTCGCAGATATCGAACAGGTCGTTGACCACGCGGCTCATCATGTCGCCCGAGCTGTTGCGGTCGAAGTACGCAAAGCTAAAGCGCTCATACTGGTCAAACAGGTCCTCGCGCATCTTGGACTCCATGCGCGCGCCCATCACGTGACCCCAATAGCTCACAAAGTAGCGGCAGGCACAGCGGACGGCATACATCAGCACCAAGCCCACCGCGATCATACCGAGCGCCTGCATAATGGCAGCCTGACCCTGGGTAAACAGCCCACCGGTCAGATTGCGCAGAATAATAGGAAACGCCAGGTCAATGGCGGCAAGCACCAGGGCGCAAACCGTATCGGCAACAAGAAGCCCCATCTGGGGCCTGTAATACGACAAAAAACGCTTCAGCATAATCACCTTACGCGGTTTTACCAAACCGCGTTTCGTCTCGACGCTGCAAGTGCCCCATTTGGACAATCTGGCCTTCAATCGTCGGTCGCGTATATCCATACGCTTCCCTCCTCTTTTAGGCCACCTCGTCTCTAATGGAGCACTTTCGCTGACTTACACAAACCAGCGAGGTCATAACCCCGCCTCAACAAAGTAACCGCTCGCTACAGTTCGGCTCCACCAAGGCGATGCGCGATGCTATCGCAGGCCAAGGCGCCCACGACGGTCTTGGCGTCTTCGATCTTACCGTCGAGTACGGCGTCGATCAGCTCGTGCAGCGGCACCAGGTCCACGTTGACAAACTCGTCATCGTCGGGATTAGGCGCGTCGAACTCGAGCTTGGTGGCCAGGTAGATGTGAATGATCTCGTCGCAGAAGCCGCAGGTCGTGACAATTGACGTCAAAAAGCGAATGCGACCGGCCCGAAAGCCCGTCTCCTCGTGCAGTTCGCGCTTGGCGCAATCGAGCGGATCCTCGCCCGGGTCGAGCTTGCCGGCGGGAATCTCGACCGTCACGCGGTCGATGGCGGTGCGGTACTGACGCACCAGCACAATCTTGCCGCTCTCGGTCAGCGCCACAACGGCCGCCGCGCCCGGATGGCGAATGATGTCGCGGGCGCTGCGGTGGCCGTTGGGCAGCTCAACCTCAAGACGGTGGACGTCGAGGATCTTGCCCTTCCAGGCGCACTCCTCCGAAAGAATCTTCTCGTGTAGCTCGGCATCGTGCGGGTCGTCATCGCCCAGCACCAGCACCGGCTCGTCAGCAACCTCGCCGCCAGGCTCGCCCTCGGCGTGCCCATACACGCGGCTGTCCTCCTCGACGATCTGCGCGTCCACGAGCTCTTCGTTCTTATCGTCCATCCGTCTCATTCCTCTCGGATTTTAGGCATCCCAGGCGTCGCGGCCGCGCAGCGCGCGCAGGCCAATGTCGTGACGCAGGGTCTTGCCCTCAAAATCGATCTTCTCGCAGGCCTCGTAGGCAAGGTCGCGAGCGTTCTCGAACGTGTCGCCCAGCGCGGTCACGGCGAGCACGCGGCCGCCGTTGGTCACGAGCCGGCCGTCCGCCACGGCGGTGCCGGCGTGGTACACCGTCACGTTCTCCATGGCCTCGGCATCCTCGATACCGGTAATGACCTTGCCCTTCTCGTAGCTGCCGGGGTAGCCCGCGCTCGTCAGGACAACGGCCACGGCCCACTCGTCGCGCCAGTCGAGCTCAATCTGATCGAGCTCGCAGTTGGCGCAGGCCAGCATGACCTCGACCAGGTCGTTCTTAAGGCGCGGCAGCACGACCTGCGTCTCGGGGTCGCCAAAGCGAGCATTGAACTCCAGCACCTTGGGGCCGGCGGGCGTGAGCATAAAGCCGCCGTACAGGCAGCCGCGGTAGTCAATGCCCTCGGCAGCAAGTTCGGCAACGGTCTGTTCCATGACCGCCACCATGGTGGCGTGCTCCTCGTCGGTCACGATGGGCACCGGGCTGTAGACGCCCATGCCGCCGGTGTTGGGGCCCTTGTCGCCCTCGAGCGCGCGCTTGTGGTCCTGCGAGGTGGCCATGGGGCGCACGGTCTTGCCGTCGGTAAAGGCAAGCAGCGAGCACTCGGGACCGGTCAGCATCTCCTCGATGACCACGGTGTTGCCGGCATCGCCAAAGGTGCCGCCAAAGCACTCTCGCACGGCCTCCTCGGCCTGCTCAAGTTCGGTCGCCACGATAACGCCCTTGCCCGCGGCAAGGCCGTCGGCCTTGACGACCAGCGGGGCGCCCTGCTCGCGCACGTAGGCGAGAGCCGAAGCCTCGTCGGTAAACGAGCCGTAGGCTGCCGTCGGGATACCGGCGCGCTCCATGAGCTGCTTGGAGAACAGCTTGGAGCCCTCCATCTGGGCGCCCTCGGCACCCGGGCCAAAGCACGGAATACCCGCCGCGCGCACGGCGTCGGCCACGGCCGCCACGAGCGGAGCCTCGGGGCCAATTACCACGAGTCCGCATCCGTGGCTCTGAGCAAACGCCGCCACGGCCGCAGGATCGCAGTCGTCGAGAACAACGTTCTCGCCGCAGCTCGCGGTGCCGCCGTTACCCGGCGCAATGTAGAGCTTGCCGGCGCGCGGTGATGCTGCGAGCTTTGCTGCCAAAGCATGCTCGCGGCCGCCGCTGCCCAACAACAGGATGTCGATGGTTTGAGTGTCCGCCTTCAAGGGTGCCTCCTCTATGGATGAATGGCCCGCTCCGCGCGAGCCCTTTGCAAGCAAATATACCCCTCGGCCGCCCACTTGGGCTGCAAAGGGGTATATCGCAATAACCAAATGGTCCCGATTACTTCCAGAATCGGTTGATGATCTGCTCGCGACCAGCGCCAACGCCAATAAACGTCACGCGGGTGTGTGCCAGATCCTCGATAAACGCCACGTAGTCCTGGGCCTCCTGCGGCAGCTCGTCAAAGCTGCGGCAGCCGGTGATGTCGCACTTCCAGCCAGGGAGCTCCTCGTAGATGGGCTTGGCATTCTCAAAACGCACCTGATGCTCGGGCACGCTCGTATAGCGCTCGCCATCGACGTCGTAGGCGACGCACACCCTGATGGTGTCGAAGGCCGAAAGCACGTCGAGCTTGGTCAGGGCGATATCGGTGAGGCCGTTGACGCGCGAGGCGTAGTTGGCGATGGGGCCGTCGAACCAGCCGCAGCGACGACGGCGACCGGTGGTCACGCCGTATTCATAGCCCTCCTCGGTCAGCGTGTGACCGGCCTCGGACTCATAGGAAAGCTCGGTGGGCATGGGGCCCGAACCGACGCGGGTGATATAGGCCTTCATGACGCCCAGCACGCGGTCGACATTCTTCATGCCCACGCCGGAGCCGGTGATGGCGCCGCCGGCGGTGCAGTTGGAAGACGTCACGTACGGATAGGTGCCGTGGTCGATGTCGAGCAGCGTCGCCTGGGCGCCCTCAAACAGCAGGTCCTTACCCTCATCGATCATGTTGTTGAGCAGCAGGCTCGTCTCGGTGATGTAGGGACGCAGGCGCTCGGCCATGGGCAGGTACTCGTCACAAATCTGGTCCACGGTGTAGGTGGGCAGGTTGTAGATGAGCTCGAGCTCGGGGTTCACGCGGGCGAGAGCGGTCTCCAGCTTGTCGCGGAACAGCGCCTCGTCCAGCATGTCCTGCATGCGCAGGCCAATGCGGGCCATCTTGTCCTGATAGCACGGACCGATGCCGCGCTTGGTGGTACCGATGTTCTTCTTGCCGAGCTTCTGCTCAAAGGCGCCATCCAGATCGATGTGGTACGGCATGATGACATGCGCGTTGCCGCTAATCTTGAGGTTCTTGGTGGTGATGCCGTCGGCCTCGAACATGTCGATCTCCTCAAGGACAACCTTGGGGTTAACGACGCAGCCGTTACCGATTACCGACACGTGGTCGGAATACATGATGCCGGAGGGCACCTGGTGCAGGCCGTACTTCTTGCCGTTGACGACGATGGTGTGGCCGGCGTTGTTGCCGCCCGAGTAGCGCACGACGGCATCGAAGTCGCCGGCGACCAGGTCGCAAATCTTACCCTTGCCCTCATCGCCCCACTGGGCACCGACCAAAACGGTTGACGGCATGTTTACTCCTTACATTCATGGACTGTCTACGCGCCGCGTCGGCACGCAGAAGCACAAAACATTCCCAGTATACCCGTGCAACGGGCGCCTGTCCTACTCCTCGGCATGTGCCCCATCAAGCTCATAGAACTTGGTGGATGCCGGCAGGAACATCAGGTCGACGTCGCCGATCGGGCCCGAACGGTTCTTGGCCACGACGATACGCGTAACGCCCTCGTCGGGTCGATCGTCGCGTGAGGCTTCGGCCTCGTCGGCGGAGCGGTCCAAGAACATAACGATATCGGCGTCTTGCTCGATGGAGCCCGATTCACGAAGGTCGGAAAGCTGCGGGCGCTTGCCGGTACGGGATTCGACCTGACGCGAGAGCTGCGACAGCGCGATGAGCGGGATCTTGAGCTCCTTGGCCATGATCTTCAGACCACGCGACATCTCGGAGACCTCGACGGTACGGCTCTCGGAGCGACGTCCCGGCGGAGGACTCACCAGCTGCAGGTAGTCCAGGATGATGATGGCCTTCTCCTTGTTGTGGAGCATGCGGCGGCTCTTGGCGCGAATCTCGGTCACTGTGGTGCCGGGCGTATCGTCAATCAGAATATCGAGCTTAGACAAGGTCTGCGTGGCCTCGTTGATATTGGCCCACTGCTCGGGGCTAATGCGGCCCATGCGAAAGTCACTGATCGAGATCATGGCGTAGGCGCAGATCAGACGCTGGGCAATTTCCTTGCCCGACATCTCCAGCGAGAAGAAGCCGACGGTATAACCAGCGGCGGCAGCGTTGAGCGCCAGATTCAGGGCGAACGACGTCTTACCTACAGCAGGACGGGCACCGATAATGATGAGCTGACCCTCGCGAAAACCCATGAGCATGCGGTCGAGCGACGGGAAACCCGTGGGCACGCCCGCAGCCTGGCCACCGGCCTGGCACACTTCCTCGGCCTCGTTATAGGCCTCGACCATAAACTCGGTCAACGTCTTGTAGCTCGACTTGACCTCGCGCGCCGTGACCTTGAGCAGCTTGCTCTCGGCCAGCTCCACGACCTCCTTGGTGTCGGTAGGGGCGTTATAGGCCAGCGCGTTGATCTCGTTGGTGGCGCCGATCAGCTCGCGCAGCATCGAGTCGCGACGGACGATGGCGGCATGGTGCTGCCAGTTCACGAGCGACAGAGTCTGGCCCATCAGCTCCAAAATGTAGGCCTCGCCGCCCACGGCATCGAGCTTGTTGATGCTTCGCAGGTAATCGATCAGCGAGATGGAGTCGATGGGAATGCGGCTGTTGTACATATCGACCATCGCGGTATAGATGGTCTTATGAATGGGCCGGTAGAAGTCATCGGGCTGCAGCTCGACCTGGGCCTCCTCGACCACCTCGGGCGATAGCAGCATGGCGGCCAGTACATTGGCCTCTGCATCTTGGTTTTGGGGAAGACCCAACTTTGAGCCGCGGTCCTCAACCGTCAGCCCGGTCTCCCTTTCGTCATATGCCATGAGCATCCTCATTCATATCGCTTGCGAGCATCCATAGTATCAGCCACGGTCCCAAAACGCGCCACGCGCCGCTAATCATCACCGAACGAAACGGATGAACGGTCCCGTATATAGGACTTCGACGCAACGTTCACCATGACACTCACTCAGCGCAAAAAACAAAAGGGCGCCCCGGTTTCCCAGAGCGCCCTTCTTAGAACAAGATTGTTGCGTTGCAGCAAATGCTACTCGGCAGCAGCCTCAGTCTCGACCTCGGCGGTCTCGGCCTCGGCGACCTCAGCGGCCTCCTCGACCTCAGCCTCGGCAGCGAGCTCCTCGGCGGTAACGCCGACGAGAACGACAACCTCGGCCTTGATCTCGCGGTACAGCGAGATGGCAACGGTGTGGGCACCGGCAACCTTGATGGGCTTACCGAGCTCGACGCGCTTGCGGTCGATGTCCATACCGAGCTGAGCCTTGATGGCGTCAGCGATCATAGCGGCGGTAACGGAGCCAAAGAGGATACCCTCGTCGCCGACCTTGACGTCAACGGTGACCTGCTTGCCCTCGAGGGCAGCCTTGGTCTCGTTGGCGGTAGCCAGACGGACGGCCTCGCGCTTAGCGATGTTGTTGCGACGCTCGTCGAGCTGCTTGAGGTTGCCCTTGGTAGCGGCAACAGCGAGCTTCTTGGGGAACAGGAAGTTCTCAGCGTAACCCTGGGCGACCTCTACGACGTCACCCTCGCCGCCCTTGCCCTTGATCTCATCGAGAAGAATAACCTTCATGATGCGTCTCCCTTCTTAGCCGCGGTCGCGGTTGCCACGAGAGGAAACCACGGGGACGGTGTACGGCAGGAGAGCCATCTCGCGGGCGCGCTTGATGGCGTTGGCGATGTCATGCTGATGCTGCGTGCAAGCGCCAGTGACGCGACGGGGCTTGATCTTGCCACGGTCGGTCATGTACTTACGGAGAAGCTGAGTGTCCTTATAGTCGATGAACTCAGTGTTCTCCTTGCAGAACTGGCAGTACTTACGACGCGGCTGACGTGCAGAAAAATCATTAGCCATGTCAAAATACCTTTCGTTTGGCAACTTCGGCGAACCGAAGCCGCCTCTCACTCAAAAATAGGTGAACAACCCTTAGAACGGGATGTCCTCATCGTAGACGTCGACCGCGGGCGGCGTAGCCACCGGTGCGGCAGGACGTGCTGTGGGCACAGGAGCTGCGGGGGCGTAACCGCCCTGATCGTAGCCACCCTGGCCACCACGGGAGCTCATAAACTCGATCTCATCGACGATGACCTCAAGCTTGCTCCGGCGCTGGCCGTCGCGCTCCCAAGAGCTGTAGCGCAGCTTGCCCTCGATCGCGACCTTGTTTCCCTTTGCCAGGAAACGGCTCACGGCCTCGGCGCGGGTGCCGAACATAGTGCAGTCGACAAAGTTGGGATAGTCCTCCCACTCGCCAGTCTGCGCGTTGCGGCGACGATCGTTCACAGCGACGCCAAAGGACAGAACCTGGGTTCCGCCGGCGGTGGCGCGCAGCTCGGGATCGCGGGTGAGGTTACCGGTGATGTTCACTCGATTGATGCTCATAACTCACTACTTCCTCTTGGGGCACAAGCCCAGTCCAAAACGACAGTCTTACTCCTGGTCGTCGCGACGGACGATCATGTGGCGGACCACAGCGTCGGTGATGCGCAGAACGCGATCAAGCTCGGCGATCTGGGTAGGATCTGCGTGGAAGTTGATGAGGGTGTAGTCACCATCGGTGAGGTCGTTGATCTCGTAGGCGAGCTTGCGCTTGCCCCACTCGTCAACGGAGTCGACCTTGCCAGCGCCCTCAGCGATCGTGGTATCGATACGCTTCATAACAGCGAGACGAGTCTCGGGGTCGAGCGACGGGTCAACAAAGAACAGCAGTTCATAAGCCTTCATATTGTCACCTCCTCTGGGCAAATGTGGCTTCAGGTCGTGAAGGTGCGCCTGAAGCAGGAAAAGACTTGGTAATAATATCTTTCAACCTCCTAGGCTGCAAGAATATGCAGCTACAACCTCATGACCTCCACATATGCCCATACTCGCACGACGTTTCATGCACATTCCAACCAAATGCTGACCAAAAGCTTGACGGATCTGTGGACAAGATACGGCGCCGTGGGGACAAGTCGCACCAAGCCGCAGGTCAACGGGCACAACGCTGTGGTCGCGAAATGCATACCAGTGGTCCACAACGCCAACCAAAGATTTTTAAATTCATTGCCAAGTCGCTTATGAATACCCTTTTTTGAACAATTGAGGTGATCAACCACGCTGGTCGGAAGCCGTTTTTCGGAACCTCAAACCCCACTGCAGCGCCAAGCGCGGCCAAGCGTTTTAAAAAATGCCAACTTTTCTGTTTGCACTTTGCGATTCCTCGTGTATACTGACTTTCGCATTTAACGGAGAGTTGTCCGAGTGGCCGAAGGAGCACGATTGGAAATCGTGTAGGCGTCAAAAGCGTCTCCAGGGTTCAAATCCCTGACTCTCCGCCAGTTAATTCCAAAGCAGGCCTTCGAGCCTGCTTTGTTTTTACCCCACGCGGAGGGGTGGCAGAGTGGTTGAATGCGGCGGTCTCGAAAACCGTTTGGCCTGTATAAGGTCACGAGGGTTCGAATCCCTCCTCCTCCGCCATTTTGGTTGAGAAAGCTCCCAACAATGGGAGCTTTTTTTTGTTATCGAAATACGTCTCGATCCCACGCTTCCCCAAACATGTACGTCACCCTCCAAAACCGACATTTTTCGACATCTTTGAAGGCTGACGTACACGTTTGGATTGAGCTCACGGGAGTGGCACTATTCGGAAGGTGCCTCTTCGTCTCGCATGCCTTTCCAGTTGCGGATAAGCGCCTTGCGTAGTTCGTTTTGCTCTCGCTGGTGCCCGGTGTCGGTACAGCGAGGCATGCCGAGTGCTTCGCGAACGTTGTTCATGGCGCGGTGAAAGGCGAGCTGGCTGTCGAACTGAGCCGAAGTGAGTGTAACGATTCGATATCCCATTTGGGAGAGAACGGCCTCTCGCTCCGCATCTGCTCCTTTGCGCTCGAACTCATCGTGAAAGCCGCCCTTATATTCGATACCGAGCTCCCTGCGCTTGTAGGTAACGAGCGCATCGATTTTGAGTGTTCGAGCTTTGGCGCAATGCCAGAGACGTTGAGGGATCTCGAGCGGTTTGTTGAGTTCGATACCTCGGATGCCAACGCCGCCTTCGCTTGTTGGGAGTGAGAGGGCGATTGCCGAAGCGGTCTCCATAGGCGAGGCAGAGCGATCGTAGATGTGCCTGAGCGCGAGCCGTGCACGTGTGGCACCGGGTTTGCCGGGATGCCGATCGAGCAGTTCGATTATTTCATCCTTGAAGGTGGTGGCTGGTTGCTCGGTATAAGGGTCGGCGGGATTAAGCCTCATGCGATAATCGCCGCAAACTTCATAGCCATATTCGAGATATTCGATCCTATCCATCCACTCGGCAGCGAGCACGAAGGTGAAGGCTTCGTCGGTGATGAAGACTCCGGGCGTCAACTCGTTAATATGCTCGTAGGGAAGATTTTGTCCAAGCATGTGGCAAATGACGCCTTTGGTGCGAATTCGCTCGAATTCGAATACAACCGCAATATCGATAGTCTTGAGCATATCGGACGGAATGCCGCAGTCGGTAAGGGCCTGTCGTATGCGCGCAACACGTTGCTGGGTGGAAATGCCTTGTGCGCCTATCTGGTAGTCGTGCCGCGCAAGAGACTGAACCAAATTCTGGGGTGCATGATGGACAAGCCATGCGGTTTTATGCGAAATGAGAACAGGGGTGTCCATTGAGGGCCTCTCGCTCTGAGCCGGTATCCAACTCTTATGTCCGTTGAAGTGGGGAAATATACCGGATGTGAGTAAATCAACTCATTCATGCTGTGGGCCCAATCCAAACATGTACGTCAGCCTCCAAAGATGCCGAAAAATGTCGTTTTTGGAGGGTGACGTACATGTTTTGGACCCCTGACATTCCAGCAATGCCACGCCCGCGCCCAGTCCCTACCGTTTGCCGAGCAATAAGGTCTCAATCGCCGTCAACCATGTACTATGTACGGGCATTGTTCAAACCTACAACTCAAAGGACCCATCTTGCCCGTCGCCGCCGCTATGACCATTACTTCACATGCTTCGGATGCCATGGTCGCTATCCCATTTTGGCTCGAGATGTTCGCCGTTGTCGCGGCATCGATCTCGGGCGTGCTGGTCGCGCGCGAGCACAAGCTCGATCTGGTGGGCGCGGTCGCGCTCGCAGTGGTCTGCGGTCTGGGCGGCGGTCTCTTGCGCGATATGACGCTCCAGGTCGGCAACGTGTATATCCTCAACCAACCAATGGCGTTACCGCTCTCCATCGCCACGGCGGCCATCATCTATATCTTCCCGGCAATCGTCGATAAGCCCGACAAGCTCATTCCCCTGCTCGACATCATCTCGGTCGGCATTTATGCGGCCACCGGCGCGGACAAGGCGCTGGTCTACGGCTTTGCGCCCGCCGTATGCATCATGATGGGCTTCTTCACCGCAGTGGGCGGCGGCATGCTGCGCGACGGCTTTATGGGCGTGGTGCCGGGCATTTTCCAACGCACTAACTTTTATGCCATCGCGGCCATCGCCGGATCGACAAGCTATGTAGGCCTCGTCATGAGCGGGCTCATGAGCAATGTCGCGGCGCTGGTCGTATGCGTCATCGTGACCATGGGGCTGCGTTGGCTATCGCTGCGCTTTGACATCAAAAGCCCAACCGAAGACGACATCGCACGCTTTTTGCACCGTAAAAAGTAGGTAGCACGGCCCAGCCCTTCGAAATGCAACCGGCAGGTTCTTTTAGAGCGCTTGCGCATTGGGTACCCTGTTAGATACCTGTCGAGTATCTAACGAAGGATTCACTATGCCTTACAACCAAGTACCGTCAACCCGGCGCCGCAAAGCGCGGAGTCACATCGCTATCCTATTCGCGCTGATTGCGCTCGCGCTCACCGCACTCCCCACGGCATCGTTCGCCAGCACCGACACCGCGGGAAACGTGCTCGCGACCGAAGTTGACTCAACTCCGTCGGGTGTCGAAGGCGACCTGTACTGGGCCGGCCAAAGCCTCAACCTAGACGACGCCTCCATCGGCCGCGATATTATCGCGGCGGGCGAGAGCCTGTCGATTCGCGACTGCACCGTAGGCGGCGCCGTTCGCCTGGCGGCGCGTACCATCGATATCGCCAAAACCACAATCGATGGCAGCGTCACGGTGGCCGGCCAGCACGTCGTCCTCAACACCGGCAGTACTGCCAACTGTTTTTACGCGGCGGGCGAGACGGTCGCCCTGCGTGGCTCTGCCAAATCGGCGGCGCTCGCCGGCGACACCGTTACCATTGACGGCACCGTCGATGGCGATGTTGAGGTCTGGGCCGACAAGCTCATCCTGGGCAAAAACGCCCGCATCACCGGCACGGTGAACGCCCACGTCTCACAGGATCCCGAGCGGACAGAGGGTGCCCAGGTTGGAGCCCTCAAGATCGACCGAACCGAAAACGAGGACACCTCTACGGTCAATGACATTATCGGCGGCATCGTTGCCGCGGCGCTTTCCACCTGCTTTGTCGCCATCCTGCTTGAGCTTGTCTTTCCGCGCGCAACCGCCAGCGCCGCCGGCATGCTGCATCAGCGTCCCACGCCGCTGTGGGTAAGCGGTCTTCTGGGCACGGTTGCCGTCATTCCCGCCGTCGTGCTGCTCATCATCTCGATTGCAGGCCTGTCGCTCGCCGGTGCCCTCATGTGCGGCATCATCGGCATCGCCCTGGTCTCGGCGGCATTTACGGGCACCGCGATCGCACGCATGGTCGGACACAACCAGAATCGCTACGCCATGGCCGCCGTGGGCGGTATCGTCGCGGGCGCACTCACGGCACTTCCTCTTATGGGCAACTTTGTCAGCGGTGTAGCCTTCGTCTTCACACTCGGCTACGTCATCCAGATCATCTGGCGCAACGCCCACCTCAAGCCGCAGCAGCCGGCTAACACGCCGGGACTCCCCACCGCCTAACCACCAACCACCACAAAGGGGACAGGCACCTTTGTGGTGGCGCAGGCCGTCTCAATCCACGTGCACCAAAAAGGGCGACGACCATTGCGGTCGACGCCCTTTCATTTAAAGCTATGAAGCCCGGCGCTTATTTGTTGACCTGGCCGGCGCGGACAGCAGCCTTCTTGCGGTCGGTTGCGTTGAGCAGACGCTTGCGCAGGCGAATGTTCTTGGGAGTGATCTCGACCAGCTCGTCGTCGGCGATGTACTCCAGCGCCTCCTCCAGCGAGAAGACACGAGGCGGCACCAGCTGAACGGAGATGTCGGAGGTCGAGGAACGCTGGTTGCCCAGGTTCTTGGTACGGGCGATGTTGACGACCATGTCGCCAGCCTTGCTGCGCTCGCCCACGATCATGCCCTCGTAGCACTCGGTGCCCGGCTCAACGAAGAGCTGGCCGCGCTCCTGCAGCGTACCCAGAGCATAGGCAACGGCCTTCTCAGTGGTCATGGAGATCATGGCACCGTTCTGACGGTTGCCGATCTCGCCGGCGTAGGGACCGTACTCCAGGAAGGTGTGGTAGAACACGCCCTCGCCGTGGGTGACGTTCATGATGCGGTTCTTAAGGCCCATGATGCCACGCGTCGGGATCTTGAACTCGAGATGCGTCACGATGCCCGAGGTATCCATGCTCGTCATGATGCCACCGGAGGTGCCGAAGACCTCAACGACCTTGCCCGAGTACTCGTCCGGGCACTCGACGACGGCCTGCTCGACAGGCTCCATCTTGTTGCCGTTCTCGTCCTTCTTAAACAGAACGCGGGGACGACCGACCTGGAACTCAAAGCCCTCGCGGCGCATGGACTCCATCAGAACGGACAGATGCAGGATGCCGCGGCCCGAGACCTCGACGCCGCTCTTGTCCTCGAGCTCCTCGATCTTCATGGTCACGTTGTTCTCGGCCTCGTTGAACAGGCGCTCCTTAAGCTGACGGGCGCCCACGATGTCGCCGTCGCGGCCGACGAGCGGGGAGGTCGAAGCCTCAAAGACGATGGACAGGGTCGGCGGGTCAATCTCGATGGGCTCGAGCTCGACGGGGTTCTCGGGATCGGTGTAGACATCGCCGATATCGGTGCGGTCAATACCCACGACAGCGGCGATATCGCCGGCGCCGACTTCCTGGCACTCGGTACGGCCCAGGTAGTCGAAGGTAAAGAGCTGCTTGACGGTAGCGGTGGCGCTGGAGCCGTCGTTCTTCACAACCAGAATCTGGTCGCCCTGATGGATGGCGCCGGAATACACGCGACCGATGCCGATACGGCCAACGAAGTTGGAGTGGTCGATGGTCACACACTGCATGGCCAGCGGGGCGTTCTCGTCAACCTCGGGCGCGGGCATGTCGTCGATGATCATGTCGAGCAGCGGGTACATGTCCATGTTGCCGTCCTCAGGGTCATGACGGGCAAAGCCGTTGACGCCGCTGGCGTAGATAACGTGCTCCATGGCAAACTCGAGCTGGTCGTCGGTAGCGCCCAGGTCTGCCATAAGGTCGAGGCAGTCGTTGTAGGCCTTCTCGGGGTTAGCGCCCGGACGATCGATCTTGTTGATGACGATCATGATCTTAAGGCCGGTGTCGATAGCGTGACGCAGCACGAAGCGGGTCTGGGGCATGGGACCCTCAAAAGCGTCGACCAGCAGCAGGGCGCCGTCGGCCATACGCAGCACGCGCTCGACCTCGCCGCCAAAGTCGGCGTGGCCCGGGGTGTCGATGACGTTGATCTTAACGTCCTTGTACTCGATAGAGATGTTCTTGGCGAGAATCGTAATGCCGCGCTCGCGCTCCTGGTCGTTCGAGTCCAGGACGCGGTCCTCGACCTGCTGGTTGGCACGGAAAGCGTCCGTGGCACGCAGGAGCTTGTCGACCATCGTCGTCTTGCCGTGGTCGACGTGGGCGATGATGGCGATGTTCCTCAGATTGTCTACGCGCATGTAGTTCCCCTATCTTCTATCCATATACAAACGGCACGCGTATGCGGCCCGCCCAGCGATACAACGCTCAGCGAGAATATTGAGCCTTTTACCGAAAACTCGTTTATTTTAGCGATTTTAGATAAGAGGGGTTTCCTCACCTGCAGGTTCAGGGTCGCTCCACATAAAACCATCGCCGGCACCCATGCCCTCATACAGCACGTATGCCGAAAAACCGCTCTCGAGCGTGGTTTCGAAGAAGCTCACGAGCAGGGCGTCGTGATAGCCGCCGTCAATCTCGACGCAGCCGGTATAGCCGATAGCATAGCGGGCGATACGGCCCAGGCCCTCGTCCTTAAGACCCATCTTGTGCTCGGAGATAAAGTTGGTGGCAGCCTCCAGGCATGCCTCCTCGCCATCCTCGTCGAGCGCGGCAAGATAACGGTTGGAAGTGGCGTCCTCAATTGCCACAACCACGCCAGGGTTTTCGCCCGCGGCCAGGTCGTCCAAGAAGGCGCCAATCAGATCGCACACCATGGCGTCGAGCTCGGCGGAGACGTTACCGGCGTCCTGCATATCCTGTGCCATCTTTAGACCTTCCCATCGAGTCCGGAGTCGTTACAGTTCCTGTGCCTCGGCGGCGATCTTGGCGGCAGCGTCGCGGGCGCGCATCATATCCATCGCGCGCTTGTCGAGCACCTTGATCTGACTGGTCAGCATCACCGCGTCGACCACGCCCCAGATCACCAGGCCCGTAGAGATCGAAAACCCAAGCGCACCAACTGTACCACGAAGGCGCGAGCAGATTGCCGCGACAAGGGCGGAGATGACGACCATCTTGATAAACGAGCCGCGGCGCTCGCGAAGCGTGCGGGCCTGCGTCACATAGGCAATGCGAGCCGCCTCAAAAGCCTCTGAGCGCATCTGGGCTTCACGCGCGATGGCGGCCGCCTCGGCCGACATGCCGCCGGCCATCAGCGAACGCTCCGCAACCTGGACGCCCCGCATTTAGAAGTCATCGGGGGAGAGCGTATGGACGAACTCGTCGAACTTCTCGAACTCCCGCTCGTCGTCGACTTCCTCGGCGTGGGTAGAAAGAGTGCCCAGGCGATTCATGATGTCGTCCTCCACAAACATGGGAGCATTGCTGCGCACGGCAAGGGCAATGGCATCACTGGGGCGGGCGTCGATCTTACGCTCCTCGCCATCGGCCAGCACGACGATCGTCGCGTAAAACACCGGCGGCTCGGCGCGGACGATCTCGATGCGCTCGAGTTTGGCGCCCAGGGCGCCAACAGTATCGAGCAGCAGGTCATGGGTAATCGGGCGCTCGGCGCGGCCGCTATCGATGCCGCGGCTGATGGCAGCAGCTTCAAACGAACCAGTCTGAATGGAAAGGGAACGCAGCGGCGCGGGCGAGTCCGATTTGCTGCAGCGCTCGCGAAGCACGATAAGCGATGGCACGGGACCGGCGGCCATGACGATGGTCTCTATGTCGACACGAACCATGGAACACCTCCGGTACGTAGCGATTAACACACGGCATCTTCGCCGCATTGAATAGCTATACTACCCAATCTTTCGCACAGCACACAAAATTAAAGTAGTTAATTAGGGACGGGGCTTTTTTGACTACTTTCAGTAGGTAAGAAAAGAGCCCCGAGGCAATTGCCCCGAGGCTCTTCACAGTTTTGATGGTGGACCTGACAAGATTCGAACTTGTGACCTCCCGGTTATCAGCCGGACGCTCTAACCAACTGAGCTACAGGTCCATCATGGTGGAGGTTAGGGGGATCGAACCCCTGACCTCAGGCTTGCAAAGCCCGCGCTCTCCCAGCTGAGCTAAACCCCCACGGAGACAGTAATAAACACCCCAGCGGCGACTCGGCTCTCGCTGGGGTGTTTATTGCGAAAGAAAGTGGTGGACCTGACAAGATTCGAACTTGTGACCTCCCGGTTATCAGCCGGACGCTCTAACCAACTGAGCTACAGGTCCATCGCGGGGATTAATATAGCCCAGAGGTCGGTGGCGCGTCAACAACTTTTTTTTCAAATTTGTTTTGAAAAATGAGGCGGTACACGAATGAGCCAATACTCCAAGCTATAAAGACGCAGGTAACAGCCGTGATGTAGCCTGAGGCATCCAGAAACAAATCGAGCTTGTCGAAGTGACGACCAGGCACATACAGCTTGTGATACTGGTCGGCAAACGACGCCGCCGCGCAGGCCAGGATAGTCAGGGCGTACATGAGCCACGTTCTCCATATACGAATGTGGCCTCGACGGCTGCGACGGTGCGCCCATCCAGACATCCAGGCGAGCACGTTGAGGGCTATCACTCCGCCCAAAATGGCAAATTCGACCACGTGCGCCTGCTGGCGAACGGATAGACCATGGTTAGAGAACTTCACAGAAAGCAGCAGGATGTGAGCGGCCGTCCATTTGATTGGATCGTCCTCGAAGGCCGGAATCAGCCCAGCCTGCACCAAATAGGCCCCATGTTCGGCAAGCGAGCCCGCGCCGGAGGACAGGGCGGATGTGTCTGCGACCGACTGCTCTGTAAGGTAGTAGACGGTCATCGCCCCGAAAACAAGCAGGCCGAGGCACAAGATACGCGCGATCCAGCGGAGCGCAGATGCGCCGCGGCGAGGCTGAGGCTCGGCGAGCTGCTGAGACGTCTTGCGTGTGGGGCGCTCGGGTTTTGCCGGAGACGGGTCATAGGTGTCAGGATCGTAGGCCGACGGATATGGCTGCTGACCACGCTGCCCATATGCTGCCTGATCTGCAGGAAGATTCTGCCGAGATGTGGGCGGGCGACGCATTTGCACCGTTGGAGCATCCTGCATGATGCGGTGTTGTGGAGCCGTGCTGCCTGGCGATGCAACCTGGCCGTCCTGAACATTAGGAGACTCGTAGGGGCTCGGCTGCGGAGTCGCTGCTTGAGGGCTGGTGTATGGATCAGGCTGCAGCCCCGCAGGCCAAGAATCTGCGTAGGGGTTATTCACCACCGTCTTGTCGGCAGACGGGTAATCGCCAGATGGCGCATTTTCGTTTTGAAACGGGTAATCGTTGTTGGGCATGTTGACCCCCTTCCAAACGCCATCATTTTCCTACGGTTTTATTCCAAGCGCGGAAACTCAACGGAATGGGCATGAGGAGAAATGCGCGCAACACGCGATCCCACTTTATAAAGGTTCGATTACAGGGCCCTCTCCACACCCTGCAGTAAACCCCTTAAAAGAAAGAATTGACGATTTCTTTCTTTTAAGGGACTCCTGTTTGACCCATCTGAAAGAGGGGCACGTTTCTTTTTTCCGTTACCCAATGCCCAAAAGCTCGGCACCCACATCCGTCAACTTATAAATAGGAGGTCGCTGTGAGACCCTAGACATTAACTCCAGCCTCTCAAGCTCTTTCGCGCAGTTTCGAGCCGTCGGCAGTGATACATCCAGGTATTCTCGCAGCCCATCGAGCCTGATTTCCCCAAAAATGCTGTAAAGATGAATCTGCGCCGCGTAACAAAGCGCCTCGAGCTGCCTCTTGCTGAACTCCCCTTCCAGATTATGCACGCACTCAAATAGGCCATCTAGAGCGCGCTTCTTCTCCTCAAGATTCGCGATGAGCCCATCTTGCGCGTCCGAAATCAAATCCAGAATAGCAATGACGAAGCTTGTTGCATCCGATCTGTTTAATGGGCGCTCGACCGCATCGAATGCGCGATAATACGTTGCCTTGTTTTCTGCAATCACGCGAGATAACGATAGAACGGTCGGCTGAGACAGCGGTCTGCTCAACTGCAAAGCAAGCAGATACCTGCCGGTTCTTCCATTGCCATCAAAGAAGGGGTGAATATAACCGAACAGAAAGTGACACAGTGCCGCAGCATACAGCTCGGGAATGTCCTCACGTTGAGAAAGGCCGAGCCACGCGCTCATCATCTCTTCGATTTTCTGAGGCGGGTAAACCCCTTTGTGGACTGTCTTCCCATGCTGATTGAGTATCTCGACCGGCCCGGACCGAAACAGACCATCCCCCGGTAGGTCTTCGGGGGATATCGCATCCGCAACTACCGAGTCGTATATCCGCCTGATGTCTTGCAGCGATTGGGGCATAGGTGGATTGTTGCTCAAATTAAGATACAACTGAGCAAACTCAACAAAGGGTGCATGAGCCGACTTGTCGTTGGCGGCGAGAGCCTCCTCAATCTGACGCCGGGTACTGTGCACACCCTCAATCTCATTGCTATACACAACCTCATCCATAATGAGGGAGCGAACGTAGGCACCCAAGGCAACGATAGGCAGGTCCCTCCAAAGGGCAGACACCCTTCTCTCCTTGCGAAGCACTTGTTCCGTGTTATAGAGCAGCTCATGGGGCACAGACAGAAACATCTCGCCCGATTCGAGCTCAATTCCAGTTCTATAGGTCGATTCGCTATTGAATCTAGACGTATACAGTTCTTCGACATTTGCATATCGATCGGACGAAGCGTCCGCATAGAAAGTTTTTTCGAGAGTACAGTATGCCATCAATCCTCCCTACTTTTTTCTTTTACGGTAACAGGAAGTGCTTATAAAAGAAAGAAATCGCCGTTTTTTTCTTTTATAAGATTAAATCTACCCCAAGATAAAAGAAGCGTTTTTTCGCGTTTACACCGTTTGAATCGCAGACGAGCCGACCTCTTTCCACAATGAATATCACTCTCTTCGGCAGCGGCCCCACTCACATTGGCAATATGTCCAACCTCAACAGAGTTCAGACGCACCCCAGCAGGGGTCGACCGAAAACGTCACACGATATGTACGCCCTCTACACTTGGGCAGAATCAATAAATACCGACGACAAGGAAGTAATATCACATGGAGCTTTTTAGCGCGCTCGGAGCCAATATCGACCACCGAAATCTAATTCAACTTGACGGAACCTCCCCCTCGCAACATGCTCTATATGAGAGAAGTCCGGTATTCAGTGACACCACCACAAGCTCGCTCTCCAGGAAACTTGATTTGGAAAGCGACGATCGAAAGCGTCTGGAACTTTGGAAGCACTTTTGGCTCGAGTATATTGATTCCTTTGACACACTAGCAACCGTACGCCCCGACTCCGTCGCAACCGCCTATCTAGGTGGACATGCAGTTGAACTTGGGTTTAAGTATCTCCTGCTCGCCAAAACCAACTCCTTCATTAGAACCCACAACCTCGGTGTTCTTGCCGAGAAGGTCAATAACGCATATAGCCCGCTACCGGCGTATTGCGATTGGATTGTCGATTTCTGCACGTTATACCAAAAGTGCGTTGAGGAGGGACACATTGAATACTTTCGGTATCCAGAATACGGCGGTGCGGAAGGCAGCTCCCTATTCAAAGGCATGAAGTTGGACATTCACTGGATTTCATACAACCTCGCGCTGATTACGCTCAAGCTATTACATCTTGCAGGAATAGAAAGATAATTGCGTCGAGGTCCGCTTTGAAGAACTCGAAGTCGGGCCACATCCCTCCGGAAGAACTTGTCCTTCATGTGGCCGAAGACCTGCTCCATGGCGCCGTCGTCGATGCAGTTACCCTTCCGGGGCATGCTCTGCTCAATTCTCAATGACCACGGCACTCAGGAAGCGGTGGTCATTCGGACCACATCTTAGTGAACATCAACAGTGACTACACCGTCAGCTATGAGCCTTTTGAGACGACATCTAACATCACCCCATCTATATCGGACTATCTCTGTGGTATCGATATAGATGTCAGAGTTCCAGATATAGTTCGATATAGATATTGAGCCCCACTACTGGGAGCTCAGGACGTAATGGGCGTCCGGACCGCGTTTTGCCGACTTAAGCTCTCCAGCCTTGATCAACTTCCGAATTTCATAGTAAGCAACATCGGGATTAACGTGAAGGAGCTCCGCCACATCCTGCTTGGTCACACGCCCCTGTTCCCGCGCCAGTCTTAAAATGAGTTCTGGATAGCGGATCGAATCGATGTCCGCCTGACGTACATACTCCTTAACTCTTCCCGTGCGCTTATATACTTTTGAGCTCATACGGTATTCCCTATGCGCCGCCGAGCCAACTGCCTCAACCAGACCAGACTCGACCAGCAGCTCTACCGTCTGGATGAGTTGAGCCTTTCGAACGTCAACATGCTCTGTCAGCACCTCAATCGTAGCTCGACGCAGGCGCTTGAGCGCATCGAGGACAAGCAGGGTCTGCAGGGGAAGCGGCGCAGATCTCTTCTCCGACTCTTCCGCAATGAGCTTGATGAATTCCTGGTCCGGCTTGCTGCGCGCAATAAACAGGCTGACGCCCGTCGAACCGGATTCGGAATAATCCGGGAGAGGCCTGCCCGAAAGCAGGGAGCCTTCATAGATTCGGTCGATCCCTCGCCCGGTTCGCTCTGCGAGGCCGATGCGCTTAAGGGCGTCCATGAGACTCGGATTTCTTCCATGGGGATCGGCAGTGAGAAGGTTATCGATCGATATGCCTTCGATAAAACCGCCCGGATTCGAAATGGTTAAACCCGTGTCGTCAATCAGAACGCGGACCCTACCCAACATCGAGTAATCCCTGTGCCCGAATGCGTTTACAAGCGCCTCGCGAATTGCGCGGCCGTTAAACGTTTCAATCGGATCGCTGAACAACCCCAAAGATACTTCGGTGACGGGATTCCACGGTATGATCGCCTCGGAGACCTGCTCGATAGTGCGGAGCAGGGGGCCTTTATAGGTAAGGTTTACCCTCACATTCGTGCCCTCCAGCACCTGAAGGGTCGCCTCGGAAGTGGGGACGGCCTTGGCAAGAACATCTTCGCGGCCGATCATCAACAGTCCCGTCAAAGTTGGAATTGTTTGGTCTCCAACGGTTGCGACAAACCCCAACGCCCTCTCAAGATCCTCATCGTCGAGCTCTAGAAGCGATTTATCGCTGTTATTGTATTTCCGCACAACATTACGAAGATTTTCCATCGCCAACGGATCAAAATCTTCACGCGTAGTATCCGGGACGGGCTGGGCGGAGTAATCCAAGCGACCAAGGTCGGAGAGGCGGGTCGATATCTCGTACGGATACATTGGTATGCTCTCAGGTTCGCCGTTGGCCTTGAGACGCCGGCGCAGGATACGCCCCTGGGCGGAAGCGATGACGCTCGTGGAACGCGGAACCTCTATTCGAGTAATGTACTTTTCGTCTTCCACAAGGACGACCGTTCGCACGGAGACAGAAGGCACTGTCTTGTTCGCAATCATGGCGCTCATCTGCAACGGGTCTCGATGTTGAGGCTGAGCACCGGTGAGCGTTCCGTCGTCCTCGACACCAATGTACAGCTCCCCTCCATCGGTGTTGGAGAGGGCAACCACCTCATCTACGATGACATTTTCGGAGATGGTCTTACGATCGCTCTTAAATTCTACGATTAAAGATTCGCGCTGCGGGACACTCATATCCAACTCCTTATATCTGAATCTGTATCAGATTATATCTGTAATCAGATATATATATCGATAGTATAGATATAGTTTGATATATCGCCTCACGACGGGGCATATTCCAGCAATTAATTCCAAATTCCTCGGGAACGGCTTTTTTTCGATATCGTGAGACTAGAATGCCCTTTCAAGGACCTAACATGCACGCAATATGAATGGAGACGGCATGACTTGTGATCGACTCATAGAGTTAGCAGTTCAAATCATAAGCGCGATAGCAACTGCCACAGCGGTCATAGTCGCACTCCGAGACTCTCATCGCGCAAGAAATGTACACGATGAAGATATGCGGCGGCGCTCAGGTGGAAGGCGTCTCGTGCTGGCTTGAGGATCTCGGGCCCGACGACCACCCATACGACAGCGCTTTCCTATACATGCGGACTGTCTTGTCAAACAAAAGTGAATCTCCGGTTTACAACGTCGTCATAACTTGTGTTGGAATCCAGGGAAGCGGCCCTAAACCTAACGGTGAACTCGCCGGCCCTGACTATGAATGTCGTTCTTACATATCCGTTCTTCCTCCGGGTTCCTGGTCCACTCTTTTGCCAACTCACGGGCGCGGAATGGGAATTGTTCTTGGCTCAGAGATTGCTTTTACCGACGCCCGTGGCACATCGTGGATCCGTAGGGCGAACGGCCACCTCGAAACAATAGACACCTCTCCGATTAATTTCTATGGGATAAGCCTTCCGATACCATGGGCGACATGCGATCTCGATATATCCGACACCCTGATACACGGTCGGAGATGGGTGTGAATGTTATAGGCATTGGCTCTCCAGGGGGCTGGATAATTGACAATCTTGAAGTGCCGCTGAGGATTAGGACGAATGGCATCGCAAATCGACACGGATGAAGAGGCCGCTCCATGCCTAACCAACCCACGAAATGAGACGCCCCCCATGGACCCGCCATCATTTGGGTCCACGGGGGCATCGTCAAACCAATGGAAGCCTCAGGCGAGACAGGCCCTTTCGGAAGACGCCAGAGAGGCCCGCCGTATTGACGCGGGCGGTCCTACTGCCCCTGAGATTTGTACCTGGCCTCGGTGGCCTCCTTGGCGGAGCGCCGCCGGGCCTCGTTGGCGCGGTACCAGCGGATCGTCCCCGCGAGGCCCGCGGCGAAGTCGGTGTTCCTCGGCTCCCAGCCGAGCTCGCGGCGGAGCTTGGCCGCGTCGATGGCGTAGCGGCGGTCGTGGCCGGGGCGGTCGCGCACCCAGTCGAAGTCGTCCTCGGGGCGGCCGAAGGCCTTCACTTACTCCTCGAGCAGGTCCTCCAGCGCCTCGTCACCAGAGCCGATGTCAACATGGTCGTCATCGGCCGGGGCTTCCATCGCGCCGGCGGCCAGCGGGTCGAGCGACTCCTGGCCCTCGGCAACGGCCGGAACCTTGGCCTTCTTCTTGGCACTCGTCATACGAGCCACAGCGGTGACGCGGTCGCCATCTCCCACGCTCATCATCTTCACACCCTGGGTCGCGCGACCGGTCTGGCTGATCTCGTCGGTCTTGACTCGAATGACCGTCGCGCCTTCCGTCACGATGAACAGCTCGTGCTGCGGGCCCACCGCCTTCATGGCCGCGAGGTTACCCTTACGCTCGGTCATTTGGATGGTGTAGACGCCCTGGCCGCCGCGATTCTGCTCCGGGTAGTCCGCAACCGGCGTGCGTTTGCCGTAGCCGCGCTCGGTAATGACGAACAGATCGCCGTTGCCGTTAGTGACTTCCATGCCCAGAACGCTCACGCCGTCCTTCATACCGATACCGCGAACGCCGCTGGTGTCGCGGCCGGTGGCGCGCACCTGCTCCTCGGAGAACATAATCGCCTTGCCCGCAGTGGTGGCCAGGATGATCTTGTCACCCTCGCGCACGCGGCGCACGTTCAGCAGCGCGTCGTCGTCACGCAGGTTGATAGCGATCAGGCCGTCGCGGCGGCTGCGGTCATATGCGCTCATCACGGTCTTCTTGACCATGCCGCTCTTGGTGGCAAACATCAGGTACTCGTCGGCCGGGAACTCGCGGCAGCTGATGACGCTCGCGATCTTCTCGCCCTCCTCGAAGGGCAGCAGGTTGACGATCGCGGTGCCGCGGGCCTGGCGGGTGCCCACGGGCAGCTCATGCACCTTGAGGCGGTACACCTTGCCGCGCGTCGAGAAGAACAGCACGTATTCATGGGTGCTGGCGATGAACATCTCGTCGATGACGTCGTCTTCCTTGAGGCTCACGCCGGAGACGCCCTTGCCGCCGCGCTTCTGGGCGCGGTAGGCGGCCACCGGGATGCGCTTCACGTAGCCGGTGTGGGTGATGGTCACGACCATGTCCTCGTCGGCGATGAGGTCCTCGACGTCGAGGTCCTTCTCGGCGTGGGTGATCTCGGTGCGGCGCTTGTCGCCAAACTTGCGGGCGATCTCGCGCATCTCCTCCTTGATCACGCCGAGGATCTTCTCCTCGTGCGCAAGCAGATCCTCGTAGTAGGCGATGGCGCGGCGCAGGCCTTCGAGTTCTTCCTCGATCTTGTCGCGCTCCAGGCCGGTGAGGCGGCGGAGCTTCATCTCAAGGATGGCCGTGGTCTGCTCGGGCGTAAACCCAAAGCGCTCGATCAGGCGGCTGCTGGCCTCGGAGTCGGTCTGCGAGGAGCGGATGATGCTAATGACCTCGTCGATATGGTCAAGGGCCATCAGGTAGCCCTCGAGGATATGCGCGCGGGCCTGGGCCTTCTTAAGGTCGAAGCGGGTGCGGCGGGTGACGACGTCGACCTGGTGGTCGATGTAGTGCTGCAGCATCTCGCGCAGGCTCAGGCATTTGGGCACGCCGTTGACAAGCGCCAGGTTGTTGGCGCCGAAGGTCGTCTGCAGCGAGGTGTACTTATACAGGTTGTTGAGCACGACCTGCGGAATGACGCCCTTCTTGAGCTCGATGACCAGACGGATGCCCTTCTGGTTGGACTCATCGCGCATGTCTGAGATGCCCTCGATGCGCTTGTCGTTAACGAGCTGGGCGATCTTCTCCTGCAGGGTGCCCTTGTTGACCATGTAGGGAATCTCGGTAAAGACCAGGCGGCTGCGGCCGGTCTTGGTGGACTCCACATGTGCCTTGGCACGCACGGTAATGGAGCCGCGGCCGGTCTCGTAGCTCTGCTTAATGCCAGCGCTGCCCATGATGATGGCGCCGGTGGGGAAGTCCGGACCGGGCATGATCTGCATGAGTTCGTCGACGGTGGCGTCGGGGTTGTCGATCAGGTAGCAGGTGGCCTCGATCGCCTCGGTGAGGTTATGCGGGGCGATGTTGGTGGCCATGCCGACGGCGATGCCCTGGCTGCCGTTGACCAGCAGGTTGGGGAAGCGCGCAGGCAGCGCCTGGGGCTCGGCGAGCGATTCGTCGTAGTTGGGCTGCCAGTCGACGGTATCCTTCTGCAGGTCGCGCAGAAGCTCCATGGCGGGCTTTGCCAGGCGGCTCTCGGTGTAACGCATGGCCGCCGCGCCGTCGCCATCGATGTTGCCGAAGTTGCCGTGGCCGTCGATGAGCGGCGTGCGCATGGAGAACCACTGCGCCAGGCGAACCATGGCCTCGTAGACCGCGGAATCGCCGTGCGGGTGGTACTTACCGATAACTTCGCCGACCGTCCACGCCGACTTCTTGTGCGGGCGGTTGGGGTAGATGCCGCTCTCGTTCATCGCGTACAGGATGCGGCGGTGCACCGGCTTTAAGCCGTCGCGCACGTCCGGCAGGGCGCGCGCCGTGATGACCGACATCGAATACTCGATAAACGACTGCTTCATCTCGCGACCGAACTCCGAAATCTGGAGCTGGCCGCCGTTGATATCCTCGCCGGCCGAGGCGCCACGGTCGACTTCGCCAAAGCTCTCCTCGAGCTCGGCGTCGTCGTCCTCTTCCTCCTCATCATCGGCATCGGGGTTATAGGCGTCCGGATCGCCGTCCTCGCCCTGCTCAGCACGGGCAAGCAGGCGCTTCAGATCGTCGGGCATACCGGCATCGCCGGCCTCGCCCATACCCTCGTTATTGTTGATATCGTCTGCCACGTTACCTCCTCTTAAGCGTCAAGGAATCGTGCATCATGTGCATGTTTTTCAATGTACTCGCGGCGATAGCCGACCTCGGAACCCATCAGCTCGCGCACGGCGCGGTCTGCCACCACGGCGTCCTCGATCGACACGCGCTGCAGAATACGGGTCTTGGGGTCCATCGTCGTCGAGGCAAGCTGCTTGGGGTCCATCTCGCCCAGGCCCTTGTAGCGCTGGACGGTATAGCCCTTGCGTTTCTTGGTGATCTTGCCATCCTTGGCCTTGCCGTCCTCGTCGTTGTCGTCGGGGTTCAGGCCCAGACTCTGGATGGTGTCGCGTAGGATCTCGTCTTCGGGCTGGCGGCCGTTGGGATACACGTAGTGGATCTTGTTGCGCACCTTAATGCCAAAGATGGGCGGGCAGGCAACATAGACGTAGCCGGCATCGATCAGCGGACGCATGTACTTGTAGAAGAATGTCAGCAGCAGGATGCGGATATGCGCACCGTCGACGTCTGCATCGGTCATGATGATGATCTTGTGGTAACGCGCCTTAGCAATATCGAAGTCGCCGCCGTCGCCGGCACTCGTCGTAACGCCGCAGCCGATCGCGGTAATCAGCGACTGGATGGTGTCACTCGAGAACGCGCGGTGGTCGCCAACGCGTTCGACGTTCAAAATCTTGCCGCGCAGGGGCAGAATCGCCTGGATGTCTCGGCGACGGCCGTCCTTGGCCGAGCCGCCTGCCGAGTCGCCCTCTACGATAAAGAGCTCGGTCAGCTCGGCATCGCGCACCGAGCAGTCAGCGAGCTTACCGGGCAGGGACGCCGTCTCGAGTAGGCTCTTGCGACGCGTCGCCTCGCGCGCCTTGCGGGCGGCATTGCGGGCCTTGCAGGCCTGCTGGGCCTTCTTGACGATCTCGCGGGCAGGCTTAGGGTGCTCCTCGAGGTAATCGGCGAGGCCGTCGGTCACGATCTTGAGCGTCAGCGCGCGCATATAGGAGCTGCCGAGCTTGGCCTTGGTCTGGCCCTCAAACTGCGGGTCGGGCAGCTTGACCGAGATAACGGCCGAAAGGCCCTCGCGCACATCGTCGCCGGTCAGGTTGGCGTCCTTTTCCTTGAGCAGATTCTGCTTGCGCGCGTAATCGTTGATTACGCGGGTAAGCGCGGTGCGGAAGCCCTCAAGGTGCATGCCGCCCTCGGGGGTGTAGATATCGTTGGCAAACGACATGACGTTCTCGCCGTAGCCGCTATTCCACTGCAGGGAAACCTCGACCTCGCCCATCTTGGCCACAGGCGCGTCCGGGTCCGATTTGCCCTCGATGTAGATGGGCTCCTTAAAGGCCTCGGGGACGTCCTTGCCCTCGTTGAGGAACTCGACGAAGTCGATGATGCCGCCCTCGTAGCAAAACTCCTCCACGTGGGGAGTCGCCTCGCGCTCGTCGGTCAGCACGATCTTGAGGTTCTTATTGAGGAACGCCGTCTCCTGCAGACGGTTGTGCAGCGTATCGAAATCGTAGATGCAGGTCTCGAAGATCTCGTCGTCGGGCCAGAAGGTGACGGTGGTGCCCGTCGAATCCGAGGTGCCCACGACCTCCATCTTCTTGACAGTCTTGCCGCGCGAGAACTCCATCTCGTAGGTGTTGCCATCGCGGCGAACCTGAACGACCACGCGCTTGGACAGTGCGTTGACGACGGAGATGCCCACGCCGTGCAGGCCGCCCGAGACCTTATAGGCCGAGTTATCGAACTTACCGCCGGCGTGCAGGATCGTCATGACGACCTCGAGCGTCGGAATCTTTTTAACAGGGTGCTCGTCGACGGGGATGCCGCGCCCGTTGTCGACGACCGTGATGGAGTTGTCGGCGTGGACCGTCACCTGGATCTCGGTGCAGAAACCGGCCATGGCCTCGTCGACGGAGTTGTCAACGATCTCCCACACCAGGTGATGCAGACCGCTGGCACTCGTCGAACCGATATACATGCCCGGGCGCTTACGAACGGCCTCGAGACCTTCGAGAATCTTAATCTCGCCGCCATCGTAATCGTTTTCGTTTGCCACACGTCCTCCTTCAGTCAAGAAAATGTGTACAGCCTTACTAGTTTATCGTAAAAAAATACCCTCGGGAACGAGGGTATTTGGCTCTACAAGGCCACCAGATGCGATTTAAGGCTCTTTTTTGCTTTGCACGCCCTTGGCCCACTCGGCACTGGCTCTCATGGCGTTCTCGAGGGCCTCGCGCAGTTTTTGGTCTTCGATGGGCGCCACTTGGCGCTTGATCTCGGTGCGCTCGGCCTCACTTAGGTCGGCGTGCGGGGCCGGCGGGCGCTCGGTCGTCGCCGGGCGCAGGCGCTCCTTGGCGACGGGCGGTGTGTGACCGGGTGCGGTGGTTTTGAACACCAGGCCGTCCACATGCGCACCGGCGCGCTCCATGCGCGCGCGGATGATCTCGCGCAACAGCGTCATTTCCTGCGTCCACGAGGGCGAGTCGAGATACACCAGCAGCTCATTGGACTCAGGCAGGTAGCGCAGCCCCGTCACATGCCGCCCCTCGCGCGTGCCCGAGCACACCGCGTTCCACGCGCGATAGACCGCGCGCGATTCCTCGGCAGCCTCCATCTGCGCACGGCGCTTAGGCGTCGCCGACGCCAGGATGCGCTGGCACTCTGCGTTCAAAAAGCCACTGAAGGCGACCGTCTCGCTCTCGCGCTCGTAATTAGCACGTCTCACCCATGCTCACCACCTTGGCTCGATCAAGCAGGTCATCGGTAAAGTACCCCAGGTTGGTCGTGGTTATGACCGTCTGGATATCATCGCCGATCAGACGCAGGAAAGCACCGCGGCGCTCGCCGTCGAGCTCGCTCATCACGTCGTCCAGAAGCAACAGCGGGGCGGTGCCCAGGACATCGCGAGCCACGGCCACCTCGGCCACCTTCCAGGACAGTACCAACGTTCGCTGCTGTCCTTGGCTGGCAAATGAACGGGCGGAGCGACCCGCCACGGTAAACTCGATCTCGTCGCGATGCGGTCCTACCAGCGTCACGCCGCGGCGAATTTCCTCGTCGGCGTGCTCATCAAGGGCAGCCAGCATGCGCTCGTACGCCCAGCCCTTCAGCTCTTCGCGATCCTCGACCTGGGGCAAATCCCCCAGCGTGGACGCATAGGTCACGTTGGCGGCCTCGCCGGACGCCACTTGCCCGTAGGCAGTGTGCACATGGCCCGCCAGCCGGTCGAGCAGGGCCAACCGGTGCACGAGCAGAGCCGAGCCCGCGCGGGCAATCGAATCGTTCCACGCGCCGAGCATCTCACGGCAGCACCAGGTCTCCTTGAGCAAGGCGTTGCGCTGGGTCACGCAGCGCCCATAGGTGCTCACAAGATCGGCATAGCGCGCGCTCAGTTGCATGCCAAAGTCATCGAGAGCGGAGCGGCGCACACTGGCGCCCCGCTTAACCATGTCCAGATGGTCGGGGCAAAACAGCACGCTCGGCAGAACCCCGCGCACACCGGCGGCAGAGCATCTCTTGCCGTTTCGGCTAAACGAGCGCTTACCGTCCTCCGCGCTCAATCCCATATCAAGCACGCGGCCGTCGCCCTCGAGTCTCAGCTCGACCTTGCACGAGCCCACGCCGTCATGGACGAGCTCGGCTGCGGTCGGATGCCTAAACGAGACGCCGCTCGTCAGCAGCTGCAGCGCCTCTATGAGATTGGTCTTTCCCGCCGCGTTGGGTCCCGCAAGTATCGTCACGCCTTCGTCCAGGGCAAGGCGATAGCTATCGAAACTGCGGTAGTGCGCGACGGAAAGATCGCGGGCGAATATGGTCATGGCGCAGCGCTAGATGCGGACCGGCATGACCAGGTACAGGTAGTTGATCTTGTCGTAGGACTTGAAGATGCCCGCCTGCGAGTAGCTCTTGAGCTCCAGTGTGATCTCCTTCTCTTTGGACAGGGCATTGAGGCAGCCGAAGATGTAGTGGTAGTTGAAGGCGATGGTGCCCGACTCGCCCTCGGCCTCGACATCGATCGTCTCCTGTGCAAGGTCCTGGTCATTGGAAATGGAGGACAAGCCCATCTGCCCGTTCTCGACATCGATCTCGAACTTGACGGCGGGGTTGGCGCTCGCGATAACGGCCACGCGCTTGAGAGCGGCGTTAAAGGCGGCGACGTCGATCTTGACGCTTGTCACGCACGAATCGGGGATGAGCTGCTTGTAGTTGGGGTACACGCCCTCGATGCGGCGCGACACGTAGGTGGTGTTGCCGGCCTCGAAGACGACCTGGGTGTCGGTAGCCCCGATCATGATGGTCGCCTGGCTGGCCATGATGTTCAGTGCGTCGTTAAAGGCGTCCGCCGGAACGTTGAGCTCAAAGGAGCCCTCGAGGGTCGAGGTCTCGACCTGCGTATCGCACACGGCCAAGCGGAAGGAATCGGTCGCCACCAGGCGCACGGTGTTGTTCTCGACCTTCATGTGCACGCCGCCCAGGATGGGGCGGGCTTTGTCGGTCGAGGTGACGCGCCACACGCGGCCGACCATCTCGGACAAGATATCGGTCGGCAGCTCCACGGCACTCTCGATGGCATAGGCCGGAAACTCGGGGAAGTCATTGGCATCGAGCGTGTTCAGGCGGAAAGAGCTCTTCTCGCAACCAATCAGCACCTGGCGCTCGGACAGCTCAAAGGTGACCGGGGCATCGGGGAGAGTCTTGGTGATATTGGAGAGCATCTTACAGGGGATAACCATCTCGCCCTCTTCTTCGACATGCGCCGCGATGCGATGACGGATCGAGATGGTGTAGTTAGAGGTCTGGAATTCCAAGATGCCGTCTTGCGCCTTAACGAGCACGCCCGACAGGATGGGAAGGGTGGATGCCGAAGCGACACCCTTCATAACGACGCTGATGGCTTGTGTAAGCGAGCTCTGGCTGACGGTGAACTTCATCTTTTAATACCTTTCTATAGATATAAATATCCTAATAATAGTAATAGCACTGACGAAACTGTTGATTACTCCCAAAGACGCAGGTCAGACCCAAAAAGAGAATCGACAGCAACCTGTGTGCAACGGGGGTGGTTTTCCACGTTCAAAACCTGCGCAAAACTTTTCATCACCGCGGGTTGGGTTTTAGACACCTTATGCCCGTGGTTTCGACAAGTTTTCAACAGGTGTCTCTATTTCCCTACGAGCGCAGTGTAATTTTATCGCGCAGCGACTTGAGGTCTTCGGTGACGGTGCGGTCTTCCTGGATCATCTTCTGGACCTTTTTGTAGCTTGTACTGACGGTCGAGTGGTTGCGGTTGCCAAATTCGGCGCCCACTGCCGTGGTCGTCATCTCGCACATCTCGATTGCCAGATAGATGGCAATGTGGCGTGCTTTGGCGATGTTGGCGTTGCGCCGCGGGCCGATGAGCTCCTCGTGCGTCACGCCGTACTGCTCTTCGATGACGGACTGAACCGTTTGCACGTTGATCTTTTTGGCCGATGTGTCGAAGTACTGGCTGGCGATGGCGTCGATATCATCAAAGGTGAGCTCCCCGCCCTCGCGCTCGCGGTCGCCCGCCTCGCCGGCGCAGCGCTCGCAGAAGCTCTCGAGTTCGCGGATGTTGGTGCCCGAGACCTCGGCCATGTGTTTAAAGTGCTCATCGGTCAGGTGCCCGCCGTCGCCCCCATAGGCCGCCAGCAGCGAGTCGTCGCCTGCCTCGGGAGCGGCGACGATGGTGTTCTCGTAATAGCGCTGCAAGATCTTGTATTTCATCTCGTAGCTGGGCTCTGCGACCAGGCAGAGCATGCCGGCGTTGAAGCGGCTGGTCAGACGCTCGTCCATGCTCAGGTCCTTGGGGGCGCGGTCTGCCGCGATGACGACCTTCTTGTTGTTGCGGATGAACTCGTCCATGAGCTGGAAAAAGTAGTCCACGCTCGCGCGCTTGCCGATGATGTTTTGGATGTCATCGATGATGAGCACGTCCACGCCGTGGTACGCCTGCATGATGGGGGCGTTGCTCTTCTTTTGGCGGTCGAACTCGGTCATCAGGTCGTCCAGATATGCCTGGGAGTTGGCATACTTGACCTTGATCTCGGGCGACTTCTCGGCGAGCTCGTTTTTGATGGCAAGCAGCAGGTGCGTCTTGCCCAGGCCCGATTTGCCGTAGATGAACAGCGATGTGCACGTGCCGCGCTCGTCCGCGAGGGCGGCAAACTTGAGTGCCGAGCGATAGGCGTGGCTGTTCTCGGGGCCGTAGACAAAGTTCTCAAAGGTAAATTTTGAGTTCGCGGCGAGTGGGGCTCCATCCGTATTCTGCTCGGCCGGCACGGTCGGTGCTGGCATGGGTGAAGCGGGGGTCGCAGCTTGCGTGGATTTAGTCGGCGCTCCGCCCTTCATCTGGTTCATCATGCGACGAAAATCATCGGCCGAGAGCGTGTTCTTGATTGCAATGCCCGAATCCGCGCCCGCCGCTGCGTCGTGGGCGATGGGCATGTGCGTGACGGGTGCGTTCGTTGACGTCGCCGCCGCGGCCGGCAACGGTGCCATGGTTTCACGGGAAACATCGCCGTGCTGGTGCTCGATTGTCGGCGCGTCGCCTGCGGAGGCCGGCGCCGCCGGGGAAGTAGCGGGAGCCGTGGCGGGCGCCGTCGCGGCAGCGGATTCTGTCGCGGCGCCTTGCGGTGCCACGATGTCGAGTGCAATCGGTGCAAAGGCGATTTCTTCCAGATAGGCCTCAATAGTCGACTGATGCTTTTTGAGCTGCGCGATGGCAAAGCGCGAGGGCGCCTCGATCGTGAGCGTATCTTCGGTCAGGCTTATGGCGCGCGATTGCCCCAGCATATTGATGAGGCGTGCATCTTGGCCGTCGCGCTGGCAAAAGGCGATGGCATCCCCCAGGATGATGCTTGCTTCCTCGTCCACTGTCTCTCCCGTTCTTTAGCTCTGAGCTCGCACGCGAGCGGCGCCGAGTTCGGTCAGATGGTATTTCTGGCCATGCTTGATGACCAAGCCGGCCTGCGCCAAGTCATTGAGCGTGCGTGACCAAGTGGGGGCCGAGTTTCCAAACGCCCTCGCCAGATCGGTTGCGCCGCACGCTTGATTTTGCGCCAGATAGCCCAGCGCGGCGTTGCCGCGATCGCTTACGAACACGTCCGGTTGTGGCTGCGCATACTGATTTGCTGCATTAGGATATATCATTTGAGCTGCTGGTTGTTGAGAACTCTGCACCGGCGGCATTTGCTGTTGAAAACTTTGGGGCCACTGTTGGTAAGGCTGCGGAGGCATCTGCTGGGCCCAGGGGTTGTACTGCTGCTGCGGCATCTGCTGGTACGGCTGCTGATATCCCTGCTGGTACTGCTGCGGGAACTGCTGGCCATACCCCAGTGGCGGCATCTGCTGCG
Source organism: Collinsella sp. TF09-1AT (assembly GCF_003436895.1). NCBI lineage: Bacteria > Bacillati > Actinomycetota > Coriobacteriia > Coriobacteriales > Coriobacteriaceae > Collinsella > Collinsella sp. TF09-1AT. The sequence goes on from NZ_QSRC01000003.1 coordinate 121,089, forward strand.
TTGCCATGGGCTGCTGCGCAAAAGCTCCCGGCAGGGGATATGTGGGCTGCTCCGTCTCGGGCCGCACGGCAGCACCGCGTCCGCCGGCACGCTCGATTTCCTGCACGCGCTTGGGGTCCAGACTTACCGTAACCACGGTGCCGCTGCCCATGTTGTCCTCGATGGACACGGCGCCGCCGGCATTTTCCAGGTATTCCTGCACCATGGGAAACCCAGCCCCAGTCCCGCGAATGTATCGCTTCATGTTGCTGTTTGCGCTGGTCACGCCAAAGTCGAAAGCGCGTTCCTTGTCATCGATGCCCGGTCCTTGGTCTGCAAAGCGGATAGTGTCGCCGCCGTCCAGGATCGAGATGATGGGCTCGGCAAAGTGGGCGTGGATAAAGTTTTCGACAATCTCGCGGATGACCATGAGCGAGATATGGCCACCTTGTTCTTTCATGCACTGGTAGACGGTGTTGGTTGTCTCTTCCAAATACGTGCGGACATCTTGCGGATCTATGACGATCACACGCGGCGTCGACAGCATATCGTCATAGACCGCTATGCGTGCGGCGTACATGGCTTTTGGCGCCTGCGTGGTCGTCTGCTCGCCTTCGTCGCGCTCTTCGCGCACGCCGGTGATGTGCTCGTTGTCGGGTGCCGGGTCTCCGGAATCGACCATGGTGTAAAAGTCGTCAGACATGCCGCTCGCAATCTTTCAATAGGTTTCGAACAAATAGTAGCTCACCGTGCAATGTTTCTCATCTTTCGACAAACTTTCAAAACCTGTTGAAAACTTTGGAAAACGGACGAAAAGTTCTCAACATTGCCAACATGACCTGTTGAAAACTCGATGAAATATCGTGAAAAGTTGCCACGCACCGCTAAATCGAGCTCGGCTTATGGGGGAACCGTGTGAACTGCGCAACCTTTTACCTTTGATTTCTTGACATTTGAACATTGATTTCCCTACAATCTTCAAGCTCACGTGTCTATATCTGCGTCCGCGCCCCCGCGGACACTCGAAATGCAGCAGGAGGAACTTAAGATGAAGCGTACGTATCAGCCTAATAAGCGTAAGCGTGCCAAGACCCATGGCTTCCGTGCCCGTATGGCCACCAAGGGCGGTCGTGCCGTGCTCGCCCGTCGCCGCGCCAAGGGCCGCAAGCGTCTCACTGTCTAGCAGCGATACACACATCTCGCATGAAGACTATTAAGTCTCGGCAAGATTTCGAGCATGTGTTCAGTCAGGGGCGTCGTTTCAATCACCCTCTGATTCGAATGACCATATGTGAATCGGTTGGCGAAGGCGACTCCGGAAGGGTCGCCTTCGTTGGTGCTAAACGGCTCGGTTGTGCTGTCGTGCGCAACCGTTCTAAGCGTGTGATGCGCGAGGCCGCCCGCAGCTGTGGATTTCCCGTTGCTGGTTATGACATCATCTTGTTCGCAACTCCCAAGACGAGGGATTCCTCGCCGCAGGAGATGGACAAGGCATTGCATTCGCTTATGAAACGCGCCGGCGTTGCCGGGGAGGAGCGATGAGCAATCACGTTTTGCGACGTGTTGCCATCGCTCCTATTCACATATATCAACAGGTTATTTCGCCCTTATTGCCTGACGCCTGCATTTATTACCCAACGTGCTCGCAATACGCCGTCCAGGCGATTGAGAAGCACGGCGTTTTGAGAGGCTGCTGGCTTGCCGTGAGGCGCATCGCTCGCTGCAATCCCCTGCACGTCGGCGGTTATGACCCTGTGCCTTAGCGGGCACTCGCTATCGGAGGAAAACTTACATGTGGGATTGGATCGTTAACATCCTTTTCGAGCTGCTCAAGCTCATCCAGACCTTTGCGGTCGACTGGGGCCTGTCCATCATCATCCTGGTGGTCATCATCCGTCTGCTGCTGACGCCGCTTATGCTCAAGTCGACCAAGTCGACGGCTCGCATGCAAGTGCTGCAGCCCAAGATGCTCGAGATCCAGGAGCGCTATGCCGACGATCCCCAGCGTCAGGCCGAGGAGATGCAGAAGTTCTACAGCGAGAACAAGTTCAATCCCATGGCTGGTTGTCTGCCGCTGTTGATCCAGATGCCTGTCCTGTTCGCCCTATTTACGCTGCTGCGTAACCTGCCGGACTACTTTAACGACGGCACGTTCTCGTTCTTTAATATTCTGCCCGACCTGACCACCACGCCGAGCGCCTCTTTTGCCGATGGCTTTATGGTCGCACTGCCTGCGTTGATCTGCCTGATCCTCTTTGCCGTCCTGACCTTGATTCCGCAGCTCTATATGTCGCGCAATCAGACCGGCCAGCAGGCGCAGAGCATGCGTATGATGGCCGTTGTCATGACGGTCATGATGCTTTGGATGGGCTGGAGCCTGCCCGTCGGCGTTCTGCTGTACTACGATGTGTCCTCTGCCTGGCAGGTTATCCAGCAGATCTTCGTGACGCAGAAGGTTATTGACAAGGCTAAGGCCGATGAGGAGGAGCGTCTTAAGAACGCTCCGCTGCAGGTCGAGGTCACTCGTCGCGAGAAGAAGCCGCGCCCGCACAAGAAGAAGTAATGGGACAGTAATCTTATTTAGGTACCTAACTTTTGGAGTACGTTATGTCTGAAGAGATCATCGAGGATATGCTTGAGGAGGTTGCCCCGCAGGTCGCGGGCGATTATCCCGAGATTGCACAGCGCTACAAGGCTGGTGAAGAGCTGACAGACGAGGAGCTCGACACCATTGCCGATGTCGCGATTTCCATCCTGCGTTCCATCCTTTCGCACTTCGATGCCGCCAACTCTCCTATCGATGAGTATGAGGGCGACGAGGGTGAGCTGATTTTGGATGTAACGGCTCCGGATCTTGCTGTTCTCATTGGGCGTCATGGACGTACCCTCGATGCCCTTCAGGTTATGTTCTCGCTGCTGGTGAGCCGCAAGCTTGGCTTTAGGTATCCGGTCGTCGTGGACGTCGAGGGTTATAAGAGCCGCCGACAGGACAAGGTTGCTTCCATGGCGCAGTCCGCTGCCGAGCGCGCCATTCGCACTCATAAGAGTGTTTCCTTGCCGCCCATGAATGCCTATGAGCGTCGACTGGTTCACATTGCCCTTCGCGGCAACGATGCCGTTGACACTCATTCCGAGGGCTCTGATCCCGATCGCCATGTTGTGATTGTTGCTCGATAATCTACTCGAGCTTATGCTTAGGGGACGTGGTTTCCACGTCCCCTTTTTTTGTCAAAAGTTCTCGATACACTGATTTTTGTCAGAAAGGAGCTTTCGTTGTTAGTGCTTACTGATCAGCAAGCTGACGAGATGTTGAGTCGTCTAACTTCCTATTGCAATGAGTATTCCTTGAGCGTAACTGATGTTGAGCTGATGAAATGTATTCAGCATTTGGATTTAGTTCTGGAAACAAATAAGACAACGAATCTTACCCGCATCATTAACGTAGAAGATGCTGCGATACTTCATATCCTCGACTCACTAGTTTTGCTCCCCTATATCAATATGGCTCCTGAGGGGGCTTTGCTCGATATGGGAACAGGTGCTGGCTTCCCTGGTATTCCTTTAACCATAACCACGCATCGTAAAGCTACTTATATTGACTCTGTTGGCAAGAAGGTTGATGCCGTTAATTCTTTTGTTCATGCTCTTGGATTGAAATATGCTCATGCGGTTCATTATCGTCTTGAAGAATATGCTCGAAGCCATAAGAAGCAGTTCTCTGTCGTAACCGCCCGCGCACTGGCCCCTCTACCGATTCTTGTTGAGTATGCGGCTCCGTATCTCAAGGATGGAGGGTTATTTGTTGTCACCAAAGGCAATCCTTCGGATGAGGAGCTTGCTTCCGGCATGTCAGCAGCTAAGATCTGCGGCTTCACTTTGCTTCTGAATGATGCAATCGATTTGCCTGAGGGCTTGGGCCACAGGGAGTTTATTGTTCTTAAAAAGAGTCATCCGGCATCCGTTTCATTGCCTCGTGCAAATGGCATGGCAAAGAAGAATCCGCTTGCCTAGATGTTTCACGTGAAACATAATGGATATTAACAACTTGCAGTGTTTCACGTGAAACATGGCGGTTGATATTGATTCGGAATGTTTCACGTGAAACATCCTCCGTTTGACAGCTTTAATACACACCAGGAGGGACCGTGGGATTTCGCGACGTTAAGCGCTCTAAGAGCGCAAAAGACACGCGTATCATTGCAATCATCAATCAAAAAGGCGGCGTTGGTAAGTCGACGACGGCTGTAAACCTTGCGGCAGCATTGGGTGAGCAGGGTCGTAAGACACTGATTGTCGATTTTGATCCGCAGGGAAATAGCACCAGTGGATTTGGAATTGAAAAAGAAGACCTTGATCACTGCATCTACGATGCATTGTTGAATGATGTGCCGGCAGAATCGCTTGTTCTTGATACAAATTGCAAAAAGGTATTCGTAATTCCTGCTACAATTCAGCTTGCAGGCGCCGAAATTGAGCTCGTAAGTGCAATTGCTCGTGAAACCCGCCTCAAAGATTTGCTTGAGCCGATTCAGAATGAGTTCGATTTCATTTTTATTGACTGTCCTCCATCGCTCGGCCTGCTTACTATTAACGCCTTGACTGCAGCAGATAGCGTATTGATTCCGATCCAGTGCGAGTATTACGCACTCGAGGGTGTTACGAAGCTGCTTGAGTCAATGAAGATGGTCAAATCACGTCTGAACAAGGGCTTAGACACCTATGGAGTGCTTATGACTATGTATGACTCGCGTACTTCTCTGTCGAATCAGGTTGTTGAGGAAGTTCAATCGTACTTTGGTGATAAGGCGTTTAAGACACTGATTCCCCGTACGGTTAAAATCTCCGAAGCTCCGTCTTTTGGGGAGCCGGTAATTACCTATGCGCCACAAAATAAGGGTGCAAAAGCATATATGAACCTTGCAAAAGAGGTGATCAAGCGTGCCTAGTGCAAAGAAACGTGGCGGATTGGGACGTGGACTCAATGCTTTGGTCTCAGAGGCCGAGTATGAGACCGGTGGTTCGGCTGCATCTGCTTCAAATGCTGCATCTGAAGCAAAACTACCTATTGAGGATATCGTTCCCAACCCAAATCAGCCACGAATTCACTTTAACGAAACTGAACTTCGCGAGTTGAGTGAGTCAATCCAAGAACATGGTGTTTTGCAGCCGCTTTTGGTTCGCAAGCATGGAAACGGCTATGAGATCATCGCTGGTGAGCGTCGTTACCAGGCGTCAAAGCTTGCTGGTCTTGAGGAGCTGCCTGTCATCATTAAAGATGTTAATGATGAAGAGATGCTGGCTCTTGCACTTATCGAAAACCTTCAGCGTTCTGATCTGAATCCTGTCGAAGAGGCCAAGGGGTATCGCCAGCTCATTGATGCCAGCGGTATGACCCAGGAGGCATTGTCGAAGGCGGTAAGCAAGTCACGTTCTGCAATTACAAACTCGCTGCGCCTTCTCGATCTCCCCGAAGTTGTTCAGCAGATGATTTTTGAAGGTAAACTTACAGCTGGTCATGCACGTGCTATTCTTGCAGTTCCCTATGAGGATGCTCGAATTCGACTTGCTGAGAAGGTTGTTGCAGAGGGCCTTTCCGTTAGAGCGACAGAAAATCTTGCTCCGTTGTTTTCTGCCGGAGAGACACCTAAGACGCCGCGGCCTGCCACGCCTCAGTCTTTTAAAAAGGCTGCCCGCGTACTTCGTCAGGTATTTAATACCAACGTACGTGTGAAGAGCTCACGTGGAAAGAATAAGATTGAGATTGAGTTTAAAGACGAGGAAGAGCTCTCTCGTATTCTTGGTGAAATGATTCAGTTTGATCAAGGAGACCAAGATGAGGAATAAGATTTTAACTGCGATTGCATTGGCGACGACTGTCGCGGCTGGTGCCTTTGCTGGCTATAAGATTGCGACAGACGATGAGCTCCGAGGTCGTTTGCTTCGTGGTGCGCAAGATATCGTTGATACGTCCAAGAAGAAAATGGATGTTATGACAGAAGATGTTACCATGCGTACTGCTCAGGTAACGAAGAATCCCAAAATTAATCAAGGTTGGGTTAGCAATCAATGGGAAAATGTAGGCTATTAGGTACCTAACAATTACCCAGCATTTTTTGATGGGTCCTTGTCTGATTCACACGACAAGGACCCCTTATTTTGGCTGTTATTAATGGGACCAGTAGCAGCTGATTTATAATCGAAGTCAATAAATGAAGCAGCCCCGGTTGCATATCCTGCAACCGGGGCTGCTCGATGTTTCACATGAAACGTTTTGGGGTGTGACTCCCCTATGCGTTCTTTTGAACTTTGAAGCGCTGCTTCAGCTGTCCGCAGGCGGCATCAATATCATTGCCGCGAGAATTACGGATTGTGGTCTCGATGCCACGAGACTCAAGGCGGCGCTGAAGATCCTCAACCTTATGAATCGGCGACGGCTTGAGCGGGCTGCCCTCGATATCGTTAAGCTGAATCAAGTTAACGTGGCACAGCGTTCCCTCGCAGAAGTCGCAGAGCGCCTGCATCTCGGGATTCGTATCGTTGACGCCTTCAATCATGGCATACTCATAGGTCGGGCGGCGGCCAGTCTTCTCGGTGTAGAGCTGAAGCGCCTCGTGAAGGCGAAGCAGCGTGTACTTCTTAACACCTGGCATGAGCTTATTGCGCGTTGACTGGATGGCGGAATGAAGGGAAACGGCAAGCGTGAACTGTTCGGGTATGTCGGCAAATTTGCGAATACCAGGAATAACGCCGCTGGTAGAGACGGTGAGGTGACGGGCGCCGATACCGATGCCATCGGGGTCGTTGAGGATACGCAGTGCCTTGAGAACCTCGTCGTAGTTGGCAAACGGCTCGCCCTGGCCCATGAAGACAACGCTCGTGGCACGCTCGCCAAAGTCGTTGGATACATGAAGTACCTGGTCGACGATCTCTTGAGCGGTCAGAGAGCGCTTGAGGCCGTTGAGGCCAGTAGCGCAAAAGGCGCAGCCCATGCCACAGCCTGCCTGGGTGGAAACGCAGACGGAAAGCTTATTACGACGGGGCATGCCGACGGTCTCGACGGAAATGCCGTCGTGGTACTCGAGCAGATACTTGCGAGAGCCATCTTTGGAAACCTGCTTGGTGAGTTCAGTCGGCGTGTCAAAGGCGAAAGCGCCTTTAAGCTGCTCGCGGAAAGCCTTAGGAAGGTTGGTCATATCGTCAAACGAACAAACGTTCTTCTCAAAGACCCATTCGATGAGCTGCTTTGCACGGAAGGCGGGCTGGCCGAGTTCGGCCACGAGCTCGCGAATATCGTTTTGGCTCAAGTCGCGAATGTCCTGAGATTTAGTCCTGGGATTCATGGAAGCCTTTCGATTTTGGGGAAACGTAGAGTGTATCGCTACAATATGGTATCAGCTGCAGAAATTATAGAGGAGGAGTCTGCCCATGCCGGGTAAAAGCCTAGAGAACATGCACGTAGCGGTCTTGGCGGGCGGTCATTCCGCCGAGCGCGAGATCTCGCTCAATTCGGGAAAGAACGTCGTGGCGGCACTGAAGGAAGCCGGCTACACCTCGGTGGAGCTGCTCGACACCGCCGCCGATGACTTTATGGTAACCATGGCGACCGGCGGTTTCGATGTGGCATTTATCTCCATGCACGGCGCCGGCGGTGAGGATGGCGCCATGCAGGGTGCCATGGAGACCCTGGGTATCCCCTACACGGCCTCGGGCGTGCTTGCCAGCGCCTGCGGTGCCGACAAGGAGGTCTCTAAGCTCCTGTACGCCAAGGCGGGCATTCCCATTGCCCCCGGCCTCGCGCTCGAGGTGGGCGATGAAGTCGATACCGATCATATCGTCGAGGTTTGTGGCGAGCGCTGCTTTGTGAAGCCGGCCGTCAACGGTTCCAGCTATGGCATTTCCCTGGTCCATGAGCCCTCCGAGCTGCCCGCGGCAATCGCCAAGGCGTTTGAGTACGGCGACAAAGTGCTGATCGAGAAGTGCATCGAGGGTACCGAGATCACCGTCGGCGTATACGGTGAGGACGACGTGCGCGCCCTGCCGATCGTCGAGATTCGTAAGCCCGAGGACTGCGAGTTCTACGACTTGGACGTAAAGTACGTCGATCCCGCTGACATCCATCGTATTCCGGCGCAGATCTCGCCCGAAAACTATGCGCGTGCCCAGGAACTTGCCTGTGCGGCCCATAGGGCACTCGGTTGCTTGGGCATCTCGCGCAGCGATTTTATCGTGAGCGAGGACGGCCCCGTTATCCTCGAGACCAATACCATTCCCGGCATGACCGATACGTCGCTGTATCCGGATGAAATCCGCCACACCGACGACATGACGTTCCCGCAGGTCTGTGACAGCCTGATCCGTATGGGTCTTCGTCGAGCGGGCATTGCATGCTAATCGAGGACGCGGTTTCGTCAGGAACGCCGCAGTTTGTCATCGACTCCTATGCCACGCTTGCCGAGCGCGCCAAAACCCAATCGTTTGGCCTTATCGAAGAGGACGTTATCGTCCTCGATACCGAGACCACGGGTCTTTCGGTACAGGACAACGAGTTAATTGAGATTTCCGCGGCCCGTCTTTCGGGCCGCGAGATCATCGACCGCTTCGATACCTTCGTGCATCCCAAGCAGCTGATTCCCGCCGAGATAACCGAGCTCACGAGCATTACAAATGCCGATGTGGCAGATGCCCCATCGGCCGTCGAGGCCGTGGCCGCTCTCGCCGAATTTGTCGGTGGCTGCCCGGTGATTGCGCATAACGCCACCTTCGACCGTTCGTTTATCGAGTCGGTCAAGGGCGGTGTCAACGTCAGCGACATCTGGATCGATTCGCTGGCACTGTCGCGCATCGCGCTTCCGCGCCTGGCATCGCATAAGCTGTCTTTCATGGCCGACCTGTTTGGCTGCGACTCGGTGTCGCACCGCGCCAACGCCGATGTCGACGCCCTGTGTGGTGTGTGGCGTGTGTTGCTCGTGGCGCTCGGGGACTTGCCTCAGGGCTTAATGGCGCGCCTGGCCGACATGCACCCCGACGTACCCTGGTCCTATCGTCCTATATTCTCATTCTTGGCGGGGCAGAACCCCGGTTCTATCTTCTCTCTCAGCGCCGCTCGTGCTGACGTTCTCAAGGCCGATCGCGCCGACGATCGGGTGGACGCCGACGAACTGCCGGTCCTCAAGATGCCGAGTCGTGAGGAGATTGAGGCAGACTATGCGCCGGGTGGCCTGGTCAATCGCATGTATCCCACCTACGAGCCGCGTGATGAGCAGATCGCGATGGCGCTCGAGGTCCGCGATGCGCTGGTCACGGGCACTCATCGTGTAATTGAGGCGGGCACAGGCGTCGGCAAATCGATGGCCTATCTGGTGCCTTTTGCCGAGGCAGCACGCCGCAACAACATCACGGTTGGTATCGCGACTAAATCGAATAATCTCGCCGACCAGCTCATGTATCATGAGCTGCCAAAACTTGCCGAGCAACTGGACGGAGGCCTATCGTTTTGCGCCCTCAAGGGCTATGACCACTATCCATGCTTGCGCAAGCTTGAGCGCATGAGCCGCGGCCAAGTCGAAATTACGACTAAGCGTGATCCTGCCGATACGCTTACGGCAGTCGCGGTCATCATGGCGTACGTCTGCCAATCAGCCGATGGCGACCTCGACTCGCTCGGCATTCGGTGGCGCAGCGTCAACCGCCCCGACTTTACGACGGCCTCGCGCGAGTGTGCTCGTCGCCTCTGCCCGTTTTTCCCTGATAAATGTTTGGTCCACGGCGCTCGCCGTCGTGCGGCGCATGCCGATGTGGTGGTCACCAACCATTCCCTGCTGTTCCGCAATGTCGCGGCCGAAGGCAGGATTTTGCCTCCGATTCGTCATTGGGTAATCGACGAGGCCCATTCCATCGAGCGCGAGGCTCGCCGTCAGTGGGCGCGCGTGGTGTCGGCGGACGAATCACGCGTTCTGTTTGAGCGCCTGGGCGGCTCGAGCACCGGCGCGCTAAGCCAGGTTTCCCGTGATTTGGCAGCCTCCGGGGGCTCTACGCTCTATCTGGGCCTTACTGCCAAAGCGACCTCGACGGTTGCGCGTGCGAGCATGGCGATCGCCGACGTGTTTGATGGCGTTCGCGAGCTCGGCCGCCGTGCCCGTGGGGGTTATGACAATGCCAATCTATGGATTGGCCCCGAGCTGCGCGAATCTGACGACTGGCATGATTTCTTGCAGTCGGCCTACACTGCCATCGACGCATTGGAACAAGCTGACAAGAGCGTCGACGCGTTGGTACAAGCCGTCGCCGCCGACAAGCCCGAGGTTGTTGTCGACCTGGGTGAAATCTCGCGCCGCCTGCACGAGCTGGCCGAGAACCTCAAGCTCATCATTGACGGTACCGATGAGCACTACGTGTATTCGTTGCAAGTCAATCGCAGGCTGCGTGCCGGCGGCGAGTCGATGACCGCGGAGCGTATCGATATTGGCGAGGCCTTGGCAACCGAGTGGCTGCCCGAGGTCCACACGGCTATCTTTGCATCGGCGACCATGACGGTTTCCAAGAGCTTTGAGCACTTTAACCACGCCGTCGGCCTCGATCGCATCAGTGCCTCGACATCCTCATCGCTGCACTTGGACTCGAGCTACGACTTCGATTCGAACATGGCTGTAGTCGTTGCGGGCGATATCCCCGATCCGCGCGATCGTGAGAGCTATCTTACGGCGCTCGAGCGTGTGCTGGTCGACGCGCATCTTGCCATGGGCGGCTCGGTGCTCACGCTGTTCACCAATCGGCGCGACATGGAAGACCTATACGCCCGCGTTGAGCCCAAGATGGCCCGTGCGGGTCTGGAACTCAACTGCCAGCAGCGCAACTCGTCCCCTCGCCGTCTGCGCGATCGCTTTATCAACGAACCGACCTCGTCACTCTTTGCGCTTAAGGCCTTTTGGGAAGGGTTTGACGCCAGCGGCGAGACGCTGCGCTGCGTCATCATTCCCAAGCTGCCGTTCTCGAGCCCCACAGACCCGCTCTCATGCGAGCGCAATCTGCGCGAAGATCGCGCTTGGGCGCGCTATTCGCTGCCCGAGGCGGTGCTTGAAGTCAAGCAGGCAGCCGGTCGCCTCATTCGCTCATCGACCGATTGCGGCGTACTCATCTTGGCCGACCCGCGCCTGGTGACGAAGGGCTACGGCAAGAAATTCTTAACGTCGCTGCCCACGAGTTCCTATCAGCGCATCGAATCGGCACAAATCGGGCACTATCTACAGCTGTGGCGCGCACGCCACGAACGGCGCCGCTAAAGCGGACAGACGAGGGATTTTGCCATATCGCACAGACGCTCTGACAAGGCGGGGTCATCCAAGATGCGGATGGCCCCGCCCGCTGCGATTACCTGGCTCAGTAGCCAACGCTCGGAGCCATAATGCACGGTTAGCGTTGCCGTGTCTGCCCCGCCGCGCTCGATGAGGGTGACGCCGGCCCAGTCCAGATGCTCCGCCATATCGAATGGCATCAAGAGCTTTGCGCTACGCTGCGTCCGGGCAAGGGAATCGTGGAGGGATGCAACGTCCGGTGCGTGAGGCACGACGGAGTCTTCCGTCAGGGCGAGTCCCTCGATTTTATCCATGCGATAGGTGCGCTGCTCATCGACCGCGATGTCCCAGGCAATCAGGTATGTTTGGTCGCCGTTTGCCGTAATGCGCAAGGGGTCGACCAGACGCTCGCGTGGCCGTGCATCGTCCATCGAGCGATACGAGATACGACAGCGAACGCCGTCCTGAATGGCGCAGCTCAGCTGCTGCCAGTGCGACCCGCGGTTGACGGTGTCAAAGACGCGCTGGTTATAGCCGAGCTCTTCGGGTAGAAGAGCAGATCGAATCCGAGCCGCCGTCTGCGGCTCGATCCCCAACGATTCAAGTTCATGGTTGAGCACAGCGCCCTCGGCGGCACTCAGGCGCAGCGGTAGCACACGCCCGGCGTCACCGGTGAGGACCACACGCTCGCCGTGGCATTCGCAGATGATGCGCGCACCCGATTCTCGATCAGCGAGCGTCGAGACGATCTCGAGAATCTCGTCGAGCGACACCCTCGTGATGTTAAAGCGACTGCAAATCTCGGTTCGAGTCATGCCGTTCTCGCCGGCGGCGTAGAGGGCCTCCATGATGTCGATGGCGCGCGAGAGCCTCTGCTCGCTGGTGAGTTTACGCACGGGCATGCTCGTGCACCGTCCTTTCAATGAGGTGGTTCCACGCCTGTTTGAGCAATTTTGGGGCCACGGGCCTCATGCCGTCCATGGCGTGGGCCATGCAAAATGAAGCGGCGGCTTCAAGGTCGCGCACGTCAACGGTCCAGGTCCATCCCAAATCGGTGTGTGCGAGCTCGCCGCGCCCGCGCGTGAGACCGTTGATCATATCGATCTGCGTCTGAGGGGCGAACGAGAACGTAGCTGCAACGGGCGGTCGGTCGGCAAAATCGAACTCAAAGAATAAGTAATCGTTGAGGTTGAAGTCCGCAGGGATGGCGTAGGCCTTCGAAGGACGCCAAGCGCGAACGATACGGTCGCAGCGGAATGTCCTGATGTCGTCGGTGACATTGTCGAGGCCGCAGAAGTACGCCACGCCCTCGCGCTCGAACATGCCGTAGACGCAAACGGTCCGCTCGCGTTGCTCGCCGCGTCCGTTTTGGTACAAAAAGCGCAGCGCGCAACGCTCGGCAAAGGCACTCCATACCGCATCGACGGCGGGAGAGCGGCGGATCGGTGCTTCGTCCACCGCCGTCCCACCGGTGAGGTAGGCAATTTTGGAGCGAATATCGGCAAGCGGTGCGGCAAAGGTGGAAGAGCCGGCCGCTAGCGTCTGGTCGATGGCGTTGAGTAGGATGTCGGCGTCGTCTGCGGTGATGAGGCCACCTGCGGCAAACGTGTGCTCGCGGTCGATTGTCCACGAGCTTTCCTCGGTCTCCTGCGCACCGGCGGGGCGAACCTCCTTGATTAAGATGCCACGCTCGAGCAGTTTGTCACGATCGCGCCGAAACTTGCGCTTATCCGAGTCGATGTTGCCCGAGCCATATCCCAGGTCAGAATCCAAGACGATCTGCTCGGTCGTCAGCGGTTCGGGAGAGCTGTTGAGCACAAAGAAAAGATTGAGGATGCGCTGAGCCGTTTTATCGAAACTGGGCTCCGAATTCCCTTTTTTAATTGTCGCGGTCGTGTCGCTTGCCGTCATAGAGTCCTCGCATGAGAAGGTGGTTTGCTGCCATGATTTTAGTCCGATATGGAGATTAGGCTATATCCTTGTCCGCTCGGGGCGTTAAGATGGCCCAATTTCGGTCGTTTGCGCTCGCTCGGGGTATACTTTCGACTATATACGGTTCTAATGTGCATGCATTGGGCCTATTTGTCGGATTATGGATGTGGAGCGCACATGGCGAACACCCAGAACTATATTAACCACCTGCTGCAGAACACCGGCATTACGCCGGCATGCAGTGAAGAAGAGCGCTTGGCTGCCGAGGATATCGCTCAGATCTTCCGCAACCACGGCTTTGATCCCGAGGTTCAGGAGTTCAATGCCCCGGCGCCCAGTAGGTTGGCATTTGCCGTTACCGGTATTCTTGCGTTTGCCGGCGCCCTGCTGATGGGCATCGGCGGCGGTATCGGCTTGGTCGGCACCTTGCTGGCCATTGTCGGTGCCGTGCTCTACGTGCTCGAGCGCACGGGCCACCCCGTGGTTTCGCGCCTGGGCAAGACGGGCGTGAGCCAAAATGTCATCGCCTACCACAAGGCCTCGGGCCCGCTTGCGTCTCCGCGCAACCGCCCGGTGGTCGTTGTCGCACACTACGACTCTCCCCGCGCTGAGCTGCTTGCCCGCGAGCCTTATGCTTCGTATCGTGCGCTCATCGCCAAGTTGTTGCCCGTTGCCACGGTTGCCCCCGCTGCCGTTGCCATCCTGCGTATCCTGCCGCTCCCCGGCGCGCTCAAGGTTCTGCTGTGGATTGTCGCGATCCTCGCTTCCCTCGTTGCACTTGCCAACGCGGCAAACATCATCTCTAACCGCCACATTCTTCCCTATACGTCCGGCGCGGTGTGCAACAAGTCTTCTGTCGCCGCTATGCTCGGCGTTATGGACAACGTTGCTCCCTTCCAGGGCGAAAACGAGTTTCCCGACGATGTTCCGTTCGATACCTATTTTGGGGAGCAAAAGCGTCGTGCCGAGGAAATGGCGCGCGCAGCGGCGGAGTATGCCGCGGCCCAGCAGCAAAACGACTACGGCAACACCATCGAGTATGAAGAGCCCACCTACGCCGAGGACGAGTTCGGTCAGCCGATTGCTCCCGACGCTCAGGCCGAGCCCGAACAGGGTGAGGCTTTCGACGAGCAGATCGAGGGCTTTGAGGGTGCGTCTGCCGACGAGACGCTGATTGGCGCCATTGTGCCCGAGGATCAGAATCAGGCTGTCCAGGCCGAAGAGTTCAATGACGAGGTTCCCGCTGTCGAGCCGGCGGAGGAGCCTGTCGCGCCCGACCCCGAGCCCAAGCTCTATCGCAATGCCGCCGGCAACATCCGTTTTGGTTCGGATGCCATCCGTGCTCTCGGAATGCTTCCCGAGTCCTGCACGCTCGATTACGAGGAGGGCGAGGAGCCGACGTTTGAGTCCGAGCCTGTCCCCGTCGTGACTGCGCCTGCGCCCGTTGCCACCGTGGATGATGAGTCTGCCGCGGTGGCCGCTGCCGTTGCCGAGCCCGAGACAGTGTCCGCGATCGATCCCGCTGCAGGACTGGACGTTTTGGCTCCCGCCGCGCCGGCGCAAGACGTTGCGGACGAGTCTGACGACGATTACGTTGAACAGCCGAGGCTCGTGTCTTACGAGAGCGATACTGATTTCTCAGCCGAGATTCCCGCGGCAACGCCCCATGCCGATATCGCATCCGCGTTCTCTTCGATTGGCGCCAGCGCTTCCAACTTCTTTAAGAGTGCGCTTGCAAAGGGCAAGAAATTTGTCGACGATTTCGAGGAGAAGCGCGCTGCCGCACGCGAGGCTGCCGAGCAGGAGGCTATCGCTCAGCAGCAGGCAGCCGAGGCGGCACGTGAGCTCGCGGCGCAAGAGTTCGAGCAGAACGAGGCTATGCAGTCCGTGCCCGTCGATGCCGCCGAAGCTACAACGTCCTTTGAGTCCCAGCAGCCGACGTCCGCGGATATTGTTGAGGCGACAACGTCTTTCGAGGCTCAACAGCACGTCGATAGCACCATGTCGTTTGATGCCGCGCAGTTCGATTCCACGATAACGTTTGAAAAGCAAGGCACCGCGATCGCCGAGCCCCTTCCTGTTTCCGATGAGCAGGGCGATGCGGCAGACGATGACGAGCCTATTGATGCCGCCGAAATCCAAGATGCCGCCGAGGACGAGCCCGTCGAGGCCAACTCTGACGAAGAGCAATACGCGACAGCCGAGCAAGATGATTCGACCGAGGTCGAGCAGGAGGAAGTGCCTGCGGTTTCCGAGGCTCCCGAGATAGATGAGTCGAGGCCTTACTCCACGCAGATTTTCACCATGCCGACCCCGAGTGGTTCCGGTGCCACGGTTGCCGATGTTGCTCCCACCCAGGACGAAACGGTCGATTCCCTTATGGCCCAGATTTCCTCCCAGGCATCGCCGCGTCCGCAGATGAATGTTCCCGATCCGGCGTCGGCTCCGTCGCCTGCACCTTCCTCGTCTCCGTTGGTTTCGGTCCCCGATCCGTCGCTGCCGTCGATGAAGCAGGCAAACGTTGCGTCTCGCACGTCGCTGTTCGACCTTCCCGACCCCTCCGCACAGGTCAACGACCCCTTTGCTACCGCTCAGGGTCCCGAACCCACATCGGCACCCGTTGCGCCTCCTATGCCCGTTGCGTCGGGCGCTCAGCCGATCGAGACTATTTCGGCTCCCGCCCCGGCGGCACCCAAGTCTCGCAAGCGCGGCCTGGGCGGCCTGTTCGGTCGTAAAAAGAAAAACGAACAGGACAGCATGAGTGATTGGCTGGGCGTCGAAGACGATTACGATGCCAAGAAGTCCGGTCGCGGCATCGGTTCGTGGGATAATTTCGAGGACGATAACGATGGCTGGAAGGGCGGCGCTACGTCTTCCGACGGCGCTTCTTCCGAAGATATGCTCTCGGCTGTCGCCTCTATGGGCGATGATGAGCTGCTCGGTCACGATATCTGGTTTGTGGCAACGGGCGCCTCGGATTGTGATGGCGCCGGTATGAAGGCCTTCTTGGCTTCGCATCGCGATAAGCTCCGCGGCGTATTCTTCATCAATCTTGAATCCGTCGGCGCCGGTAGGCTTTCGGTGGTGACGATTGAGGGCGAACAGCAGCTGCTCAAGGGCGATCGCCGCATCATGAACCTGGTCAGCAAGGTGTGCAAGTCGTTCCATGTCGATTGTGGCGCGCTCGAGATGCCCTATGCCAAGACCGATGCCTACTCCGCGCTCGAGGCGAGCCGCCGAGCCCTCACCATCGCCGGCGTGGACGGCACGCGCCTGGCTTGCGCTCGTACCGAGGACGACCTGCCCCACAATGTCAACCCGACGAACATTGCCACGGTATCCGAGGTCGTGACCGAGGTTATCCGCCGTTCGTAGACGGAGCTCTAAGGAGTCAACGTGTTTTCGTATATTAAGCGCCATTGGCCTGTCTACGTGATTTTGACCTTGATCGCCATTGCGTTAGGATTTGGGGCTGCCTACATCGTGGGTGCGAAGGGCTCGACCCCCGCCTCCGCAATCAGCGAAGAGGTGGAGCAAGAACAGAGCACGGGTGCCGATGGGATTCCTGAGTCCGAGCAGGCAATCGTTGATGGTGGATCTTCGTCTGCAGAGTAGATACGGCGATTTAAATGATTGAAAGCGGGCGAGCCGGGGGACTGGCGCGCCCGCTTTTTTATCGCGCTAGAGCTTCTTTGGGATCGACCTAAGGCGAGCGAACCATATGGCTGCGGCACCCGAGGTAAGGAGCGCGGTGATGCAAGCGGCGATGGGAACTGATCCTGTTGCCGGTAGGTCCTGCGGTAGGGTACAGCGTTGAATGACACGGTCCTCGTCATGTGACTCAAGTTTATCGCCGCCGCCGTTGCGGCAAAGATCGACGCGCGCGCTGTTGGTGAGTGCGGTTTGGGGCGTATAAGCCGACGTTGCCTGCATGTGCACGACTGCGCCCCGAGCGTCTGTGCCAAGGATTGCTTTGGCATCGTCAAGGTCGTCGTGCTCATCTTTGAGATCATCGCGGGTCCAGGAATCTGCATCGCTTCGAGTCGTAAAGTTGGCGGCTACTGCACCGTATTCAATGCGAATACCCGTTACGACGGTATTGGATGCAAGGTCGAGTTCTTTCGCCTCGAGTGTGGTGGATTCCGTGGTCGAGACATCCGCCTTCCAGAGGTGCCAGCCGTCGTAATCGACGAGGCGGCAGTCCTCACCAAGGCTCTCCTTTACCTCGTCGGACTCAAGCCAAGGATTTTCGTGCCCATCGTCAAGTGTCGCGTTTGCCGGCTCATCGACGTCTGTCGAGTCCAACGGCGTCGTGCGATACCACACGTTGCACAGACCGTTGAGGTCGCCGATGGCGACGGGAGTTTCGATTGAGACGAATCTCGCCGCATCGTCCTCGGCACACTCAAGATCATCGGTAATTGTGAACTCATCAACCCAGGTAGCTGAATCGTTTCGAGCGTCGATGGTATAGGAGAAAAGTCCGTCCGTATTGGTTTGCGTTGCGGCGCGATTTTTACCATCGCCGTTGGCCAGCAGACCCTTCCCGATAGGTTGGACAAGCTCCTGACGCTTGTCGACCTGTCCTTTGATCTCGATGGGCGCATCCTTCATCGCGACGGATTGGACTTCTCCCGTATCCTTTATTTCAAACGTTATCTCCTCGGCAAGGTCATAGGTCCGCGGAGACATCATTTCGCGCAACGAGTAGGTGCCGGGTGCAAGATGTTCGACGCGGTGCGGCTTGTCGGATGAGGTCCAGGAGTCTATTTCGGTTTTATCGGGACCATATAAGGTGAGTTGTGCGCCTTTCACTTCCTGCTCTCCGCTTGCATCGACCTTGGAGATATCAACCTTGGTGTAATCGTTGGATAGTTTAAGCCGCGCTTCTACAACGGGCGTTTTTTGGTCGGCATAAGTAAGGTCGACAATATGGGATGTCCGATCGAGCAAGAAGCCTGCCGGCGCTTGAGTCTCGACAACCTCGTAGCGCGCGGTACCAGATCCCAGCGGGAGGTCGTCCGCGCGTGCTTTTCCAGCTTCATCCGTAATGACAGTAGCGACAGTCTCACCGTCGAGCGCGGCAATGCTACCGTCGGGGCGCACGATATCACCCGAGGCGCGGATCTCAAAGATGGCGCCCGCGAGGCTGCTGCCGTCTACGGCATCGGTTTTAACGATCCTGATGTTTCCGGTCGCGGCGTGGTCATAATACGAGGCGATTGCAACGGGCGTTAGGTTCATGTCGGCGGGTATGTTTACCTCGATCTCTTCGCCGACAAGATAGGGATCTTTGGCCGAGGTTTCGCGTACATAATAGGTGCCCGGCACGAGCGATTCGGGCAGTGTGATGGTCCCGGTCGCGTCAGTCGTAAAGGTGTCCATTACGTTATGTGCTGGATACCAGCAAGTTTGTGAGACAGGTTCGTGATTGCTGTCTAGTAGTTGGAAGGTGAATCCGGCTAGTGGAACAGAAGCGCCTGTTTGGGCATCGCGTTTTACAATTTGGAGATGCGTCGACAGAGCGTGGTTGTCCACGATATATTGAAGCTCGGCGTCGTCGGAAATCTGATTGGCCTCGACGGTCCATTCCCCTGCACGTTTAAAACCCTCGGGGACGGTTTCCGGAACCTCGCGAACGGTGTAGCCGGCGCGGTCGTATGGGATGGCTCCGTGGACACCGGCGGGTCGCTTGCCTGCGCCAAACCATGCTTCTGACTGATCTTTGGTGGAGGCAAAGCCATAGATGTTTGTGGTCAGCGTGCCAACAACCTGCTGAGAGCTGTTGCTGACAACCTCAAAGACAACACCTCCTGCCGGCTGCTCCAGGCCGGATTGATCGCTATTGCCGTAGTCCTTGAATTTGGAAATCTCAAGGTCAAACGCAATGGGGATATCGGAAACGCGAGATTCGATCTCGACCACGCCTGAATCGCCGAGCTGGTCGGCTCCAACGGTATAGGTCCAGCTGTCATTGGATGGCAGGTAGCCCTCGGGGGCTTTTGATTCATAGATGGTAAAGGTTCCTAGGGGGACATCGGTGAGGGTGGCTCGACCGCTTTCGTCGGTCGTGAGGATTTGCGCCCATCCGGGGGTTGATTGCGACACACACGTGAACTCTGCTCCTGCGAGTGAAGATCCCACCTGGGGGCCGGCATTCGTCGCGGCATCGAGTTTTACGATACACAGGTTGATGGTGCCGGGCTGTTCATCAATGGTGACCTGTCCACCGTCATTCCCCGTGGTAAAGGCGATGCGATCACGACGGGGGACATAGCCGGCCGGCGCCTTCGTTTCAACTAGGTAGTATGCCGTATTGGGCAGAAGTGCTGCCTGCGCTCGACCGTTGCCGTCCATCTGGATGGTGCCGACACGTGCGTCGCTGGCGCTCTCAAAAACATCGAATGTTGCCCCGTCAAACTGATAGGTATTGTTTCCGCTGGTAATAACGGTGTTCGCAGACTGCTTTTGGAAGGAAACAGAGACCGCCGGCAGTACATAGAGCATGTCTTGACGTTTGCTGCCGCCCGATACGGTTCCTAAATAGCGCCGCGCGCGGTGTGGAGCGGCTTTGATGCTTCCTGATTTTGCGTTGTCGTGGAGCCACCGCGCAGCCGCCACGACTTCATTGTCGGCGGTAAAGTGCCCACTCTTGGTTTTGCCCTGAGCGGTCGTGTAGGAGTAGGTGCCGTCGACATGGGTAGTGCCGTTGAGCATCCATACGGCAAGCTGGGTGGCGGCGCGGCCGCGATCTGGTGAAAGATGATAACCGCCAAACGACGTGGCGGTAGGATATCCGTGACAAACGATTGCCGCGAACTCGTCGTCGAGCCACACCCAGCCTTGATCAAAGTTGAGCCATGGGCCGCCCGGCTTGGTGGGCCCGGGGCGTTCCTGGTTCATGCAGTAGGCAATCGAGGCGTCCTGAGCTTCATATTTGCCGATGAAGAAGGGTCCACAATCATCGCTAATGGTGCGGAAGCCGAGCTGATCGTAGCCATCGACGGCAAATGCGGCTCCCGGTGCCAGGCAGCCGAAAAGCAGGAAGAGGAGTAGGAGCAGCGGACCTGTTGCGATTGCGCTGTGGACAGAGTGCGTGGGTGCGTTGGACATGGCTGCTCCTTATCCCTCGTGCGCCGCACGGGGAGGCTGCGGCGCGTAGGATGAGGCTACAGCCGAGGTTCATGCGGGTAAGTACCGGAGCCTGACCAAAAGCTTGCCCAATTCCTGACAAATTGAGCTCAAATACAACAATCAGACAAAAGCGCAGGTAGAAGATAGGGAGAACAGGAGGTCAAAGGTCCTCGTCTCCACAATTGATGTGATATTCAAACGAATCTCCACAGCTAAAACAAGCATCGCCACCCTTGTATCGAACAAGACAACCGCGTTATACTAGCCAACACACAAGCGGGCATCGCCAAGTGGTAAGGCATCAGCTTCCCAAGCTGACACTCGCGGGTTCGAGTCCCGTTGCCCGCTCCAGTTAAGAGCACAAGCACGGCACCATCACGGTGCCGTGCTTTTTTCAATAAAGTGCCGGGACTCGAACCCGACAGGGTGCGAGCGTAAAGCAAACGCGAAGCGTTTGTAGCGAGCAGGCGAAGGCGCCGGCAGGCGCCTGAAGCCGGTGCGGATTTGCGAAGCAAATACGCGGACGTCCCGTTGCCCGCTCCCCCAGCAAAGGGAGACGCTGGGACACACGGCTCGACCGGGTCTCCTTCAGCGGTTCCGTGGACCGGAGCATGCCGACCGCAGCCGGTGCGGATTTGCGAAGCAAATACGCGGACGTCCCGTTGCCCGCTCCATCGAGCGTGGGAGACCTCGGGACGGCCAATTCAACAAAGCCTCCCCATCGTCTCCGTGAATCCGAGGAGATCGCCCACAGCCGGTGCGCGTCCGCGACGCGGGCGCGCGGACGTCCCGTTGCCCGCTCCAATTCCAAAATGTTAGGTTCATGCCTACTGTCCATACTCGCACCCGCGCACGGTACAATGGTTGGGTTACGACCAACGTGCCAATAACCAAAAAGGAGCCGCTATGATCGATCGCTATACCCGCCCGGAGATGGGACACATCTTCTCCCTCGAGAATAAGTACGCCATTTGGCAGGAGATCGAGGTCCTGGCCTGTGAGGCCCAGGCGGAGCTCGGCAAGATCGGCATTTCTAAAGACGAAGCCCAGTGGATCCGCGACCACGCCAACTTTGAGAAGGCAAAGGTCGACGAGATCGAGGAAGTCACGCGCCACGACGTTATTGCTTTCCTGACCAACATGAAGGAGTACATCGACGCCGATGTCCCCGAGGGCGACCCCAAGCCCAGCCGCTGGGTTCACTATGGCATGACCAGCTCCGACCTGGGCGATACGGCTCTGTGCTACCAGCTCACCCAGGCCTGTGACCTGATTATCGAGGACGTCAAAAAACTCGGCGAGATTTGCAAGCGCCGCGCCTTCGAGGAGCGCAACACGCTCTGTGCCGGTCGCACCCATGGCATCCATGCCGAGCCGATGACCTTCGGTATGAAGTTTGGCTCTTGGGCATGGGAGCTCAAGCGCGATCTGGATCGTCTTGAGGACGCCCGCAAGAACGTTGCCTTTGGCGCTATCTCGGGTGCCGTCGGTACCTATAGCTCCATCGAGCCGTTTGTCGAGGAATATGTCTGCGAGCACCTGGGTCTGGTTCACGATCCGCTGTCCACGCAGGTCATCAGCCGCGACCATCATGCCTACCTGGCCGGCGTCCTTGCCACTACAGCGGCCACCTGCGAGCGCATTGCTACCGAGGTCCGCAACCTGCAGAAGACCGATACGCTCGAGGCCGAGGAGCCTTTCCGCAAGGGCCAAAAGGGCAGCTCCGCCATGCCGCACAAGCGCAACCCCATCACCATGGAGAAGGTCTGTGGCCTGTCGCGCGTCGTGAAGTCCAATGCCCAGGTTGCCTTCGACAATGTCGCCCTGTGGCATGAGCGCGACATTTCGCACTCCTCTGCCGAGCGCGTCGCCCAGGCCGATAGCTTTATCGCACTCGACCACATGTTCCAGTGCCTTATCCGCGTTATCGACGGCCTGCAGCTGTATCCGGCTCGCATGATGGCCAACCTCAACAAGACTCGCGGCCTCATCTTCTCCTCCAAGGTCCTGCTGGCCCTCGTCGATACGGGCATCACCCGCGAGGATGCCTATGCCATCGTGCAGGAAAACGCCATGGCTACCTGGCACGAGGTGCAGGATTGCGTCTCCGGTCCCACCTTTAAGGAGCGTCTCGAGGCCGACCCGCGCTGCACCGTCAGCCAGGAGAAGCTCGACGAGATCTTTGATCCGTGGGACTTCCTCACCCGTATCGACACGGTCTTCGATCGCCTGGAGCAGCTGAGCTTCGAGTAGGTTCGGGCATAACGTTAGCTTTTTAGGGCGCTTTGCTGGTAATGTGTGTTGCCGGCAAAGCGCCTCGTTGCATTTAGGGAAAGACGGGGATAATAGTCGTCTCGAATAACATTCTGAGAGAGGATCGCATGATTTCGTTTGATTACAAGCCTCAGGGCGTGTGTGCTCGCAATATTCACCTTGACCTGTCCGATGACGGCAACAAGGTGGTGGGCGTCGAGTTTACCGGTGGCTGCAACGGCAATCTCAAGGCTATCTCCAAGCTGGTCGAGGGCGCTCCTGCCGATCGCGTCATCGAGGTTCTCGCTGGTAATACCTGCGGTATGAAGAAGACTTCTTGCGCCGATCAGCTCACGCGCGCTATCGAGGCCGCTCGCGCCGAGATCGCCTAATGAGTATCGCCGACCAGATCAAGAACGGAATATCGCGCCGCGGCTTTGTGCTCGGAGGGGCTGCCGCGGGCGCTGCCACGGTGCTTGCCGGATGCTCAAAGAAAACGGGTACCAGCGACGACGCTGCCGGCGAGCCACAGGTTATCAAAGACGACTCAAAGATTGTCTCGATTACGGATGAGTACGAAGCTGTTGATATCGATCTTGAGCCTGCGGCCTCGTGGACGCTGCCGCTGGGCACGCTACTGTACTACTGCGATGGTGACTACGCTGCCGCGATGATGGCGCCTGCTTCTGCCCTGCATGCCAATACGCTTGGTGTGCTCAACCTGGGCGATGGCTCGCTCACGACGCTTATCGAGGATCCCGTCGAAGGTACGGGATATTCGTTTTACGATGTCCGCGCCGGCGATGGCGTGTTTGCTTGGGTCGAGATGAACTTTGCGAACTCGTCATGGAAGCTCTATGCGCAAAGTATGGCAGGCGCGTCGCTTGTCGGAGATGTGGTTGAGCTCGACCGAGGCGGCAAGGACTACGATCCGCCGATGTTTACGGCGTTCGAATCGTCTGTCATTTGGTACAAGATGCCCTCAACGGGCGGAAATAAGACGAGTAGCGATTCGTATTGCTACCGCCGTTCGCTCGATGAGGCAAAGGTCGAGACCATTTGGAAGTCAACGGGTCGCTTTGCATCTGCCCCGCGCGTGAGTGACGGTATCTTGACCATATCCCCGCGCGTGCGCAATGACGAGGGTGTCTACTACGGCATGACGGCGATTGACCTGACGGACGGCAACAATACCAAAAGGGCTCAGCTGGTCCTTCCCTCCTCGGTGTCTCCCTTTGAGGCCGTATATATGGGTGACACATTTGTGTTCTCCATCGAGGCGACCTATAACGGCGTGGGAAGTCTTGGAAACATGGGCACCTATATTGGCAACGAGAACGGGACCTTCCTATTCCTGTCGCGTGAGCCGCTTGCATGTGCTGCCGGCAGGAAGAACAAATATCTGGTTAAGGTTCAGGCATCGCATTTTCTGATCGATACCTCCGCCAAAACCTATGGCTCGCTGCTGTCGCCCGACCGCGCCCTTGAATATGGCGATTATCCAGCTACGGCGGGTAAATCGAATACGTTTTTGACCTATGCCACGGTACGCAACAGCCAGGGAATCCCCGAGACGGTCACTGCCCGCCTATTCTCTCTTTAGTACCGAGGGGTTAAAAAGGCGCCAACGGGGGAATAAACGCGTTGTAATTGTGAGTACCGCCCGCCGAGCCGCCGCACTGCAGCGGTGCTCGGTGGGCATAGGTGCGTTAAAATGGGCTTGTTCTTAGCTAATTGAGACAGGGGGGCCGTGTTATGGCTTCAGATGCAAAAAAGATTCTGCTGGTCGAGGATGAGAAGGCAATCCGTGACGCTGTCGCTGCCTATCTCGAGCGCGAGGGCTATTGGGTTGTGGGCGTGGGCGACGGCCAGTCTGCTATCGAGGAGTTCGAGAAGCATCAGTTCGACCTGGTCGTGCTCGACCTCATGCTCCCTAAGATTCCCGGCGAGCGCGTTTGCCGCACCATTCGCGACACCTCGGATGTGCCTATTATCATGCTTACCGCCAAGGGCGAGATCGAGGACCGTATTATCGGCCTCGAGCTCGGAGCCGACGACTATCTGATCAAGCCGTTCTCGCCGCGCGAGCTTGTTGCGCGCGTTCGCGCTCTGTTCCGCCGTGCCCATCAGGCCGACGAGCCCGCCGTCGAGGTACTCGACTTCGGCGATCTGGTCATCGATATCTCGGGCCACAAGATTTTGGTCGAGAACAAGGAAGTGGACCTGACCGCTTCCGAGTTTAAGCTGCTCACCACGCTTGCTCGTCATCCCGGTCGTGTCTACAACCGTATGGAGCTGGTTGAGAAGGTTCTCGGCTACGACTTTGAGGGCTATGAGCGCACCATCGACAGCCACGTGAAGAACCTTCGCGCCAAGCTGGGCGACGACCCCAAGAAGCCTAAGTGGCTCTACACCGTCCACGGTGTTGGCTATCGCTTCGAGGCCCCGGCCA
This sequence comes from Collinsella sp. TF09-1AT, assembly GCF_003436895.1. Lineage (NCBI taxonomy): Bacteria > Bacillati > Actinomycetota > Coriobacteriia > Coriobacteriales > Coriobacteriaceae > Collinsella > Collinsella sp. TF09-1AT. The sequence continues at coordinate 146,130 of NZ_QSRC01000003.1, forward strand.
AGACCGATAAGGCGGACGAGAAATAGGGAAATCACATATGACACCTGCGCGCTTTGAAATCGGACAAAAGCACAAGCAGGAAAACGAGGCGGGTTCCAAAGCAAGTTGGAACACGCCTCGTTCCGATTCACGGCCAACGATGAGCTATCCCTCGCGTATGGCCCTGGCTTTTGCCCTGACGTCGCTCATGACGGTATTGGTGCTGGTGGGCGTTGTCTCCGTTGTATGGGGCACCGTCTTTTCGGATTACACGCGTTCCAATATCGTTGAGATCGCCAATTCTGCCGCCGAAAAGCTTGCGACGTCGTACGAGGAAAACGGCAATTGGACGGCGGGCGAGCTGCGCACGGTCGCGACATCGAGTTTGGTGTCCGACGATCTGGGCATGCAGGTCGTCAACAAAAAGGGCGTGATCGTTTATGACGACTCATGGCCTTCGGCAAGTGCGACCGCCGATGTGCGCGAGAGCGAATCGGCGTCGAGCAGCTCGAGCGGTAAAAAGGCCTCGCATAGCCCGGTTTCGTCGGCGCCCACCGACTCCGATAGTGTTGCCAACGTCGAAATCATAACGTCTTCCGGCGAGCATGTCGGACAGGTAAAGCTATGGGCCATCGGCTCCGACGCCCTGCTCACCAAGGCAGATTCTGCGTTTAGAGAGAAGACCTTTAACGCCATGGCCCTTGCCGCGGTTGTGGCAGTCTGCATCTCGGTCGTTATCGGATCGCTCATGTCGCGCATGCTCACCAAGCCGATTCATCGTATTACCAGCACGGCCAAGCAAATTCGCGATGGCGATCTATCCGCTCGCACGGGCTTGCGCGGCGATGACGAAATCGATCAGCTGGGTGAGACCTTTGACGAGATGGCCACCTCGCTCGAGAAGGATATGAAGCACGAAAAGCGCCTGACCTCGGATGTCGCGCACGAGCTTCGCACACCGCTTATGGCCATGCTTGCAACGGTCGAGGCCATGCAGGACGGCGTGTATCCCACCGATGATGAGCATTTGGAAACCGTTGCTTCCGAGACGCGTCGACTTGCCCGTCTGGTGCAGCAGATGCTCGACCTGTCGCGCATGGAAAACAGCACGGCGCCGCTCAACCTTGAGCAGGTGGACATGGTCCCCTTCGTGCGCTCCATCGTCAACGCTCAGGAGCGCCTGTTTGTCGACCGCGATCTGCGCTTGCGCTTTGCAGACGAGACCCAAGGTCACGATGATGTCGTCGAGGCCGACCCCGATATGATCACGCAATGCGTCATCAACCTCATGAGCAACGCCATGCGCTACACCCCCGAGGGCGGTTGGGTCGTGGTGTCGGTGCTCAGTGACCGCAAGCATGTCAGTATTGCCGTTTCGGATACCGGTATCGGCATTGCCAAGGACGATCTGTCGCGCATCTTCGGCCGTTTTTGGCGCGCCGATGCCAGCCGCGCCCGCGAAGCTGGCGGCCTGGGCGTTGGCCTCGCCGTGACCAAGCAGATCGTCGAGCGTCACCATGGCTACATATCCGTGGAGTCGGAGCTTGGAAAGGGTACGACTTTTACAATTCATCTGCCCCGCGAGCACACGGCGGACGCGGCATCTACTACAATGGAGCACTAGCTTTTCGCTATTCGGTGAAGGAGGGGCCGCGTCCCTGCCGCTCCGAGTTTGCGAAAACGTGTGGGAAAGAACCCGCATTTCTGTCGTATTTAGGTAAGGAGTGACTCACGTGACAACGATGGAGCGTCGTCCGGATTCCCGTGGCAAGGTTCGTGATATCTACGATGCCGGTGAAAACCTGCTGATGGTCGCCACCGACCGCATTTCTGCGTTCGACTTCATTCTTCCCGACGAGATTCCGTTTAAGGGAGAGGTGCTCAATCGCATCTCGGCGTTCTGGTTCGACAAGTTTGCCGATATCGTCCCCAACCATCTCGTCTCCATCGACCCGGCGGATTTCCCCGAGGAGTTTGCTGAGTATCGTGACTACCTCGCTGGCCGCGCCATGCTGGTTAAGAAGGCCCAGACGATTCCTATCGAGTGCATCGTCCGCGGCTATCTGACCGGTTCGGGCAAGAAGACCTACGACGAGAACGGCACCGTCTGCGGCATCCAGCTGCCTGAGGGCCTGATCGAGGCTTCCAAGCTTCCCGAGCCGCTGTTCACGCCGTCCACGAAGGCCGAGATCGGTGACCACGACGAGAACATCTCGTTCGAGCGTTGCTGCGAGATCGTGGGCGAGGACATCGCCACGCAGATTCGTGACCTGTCTCTCAAGATCTACAAGGCCGCTGCTGAGTACGCCGCGACCCGTGGCATCATCATTGCCGACACTAAGTTTGAGTTTGGTGTCATAGATGGCAAGGTCACGCTGATCGACGAGTGCCTCACGCCCGACTCCAGCCGTTTCTGGCCTGCTGCCAGCTACGAGGAGGGCAAGATCCAGCCTAGCTACGACAAGCAATTCGTCCGCAATTGGCTCAAGGCCAACTGGGATATGACGGGGGAGACCCCGCACCTGCCCGCCGAGGTCATCGATGGCACGTCCGAGCGCTATCGCGAGGCCTTCCAGATCATCACGGGCTCCCAGTTCACAAGCATGAAGGAGAACGCGTAAGTGAGTACCCGCAGCGCCACGAACAAGCGCACGCAATCCCACGAGGTTACCGGGGTTGCGCGCAAGTCTGCCGCATCTGCTAAGCCCGCCCGCCAAGCAGCGAGCTCCGTTCGCGTCGTGCCGGCTTCGTCTAAGGCACGCCGCAAAGAGCTCGAGAAGGGTGAGAACCTCGAGGGCCTCTCTAAAGAGGAGAAGCGCGCCCGCAAGGCTAAGCAGCGCGCCAAGGAGGACCGCATCTATACGGTGTCGAATATCCTCCTCAAGCAGGATGAGGACTACACCAAGCGCCGTCGCATCTGGTGGGCCGTGCTCGCCATCGGTATGGTGCTCGTCGTGGCCATTTGGGCTTCGCTGTACTTCGCTCCCGCTGGCATGGTGTCCAGCCCCGTCCAGATGGTCGGCATCGTTTTGTCCTATGTCATCATTCTGGGTGACTTTATCTACGATTTCATTCGTATTCGTCCCCTGCGCAACATGTACCGCACGCAGGCCGAGGGCATGTCCGAGAACAAGCTCAACGCCCTTATCGAGCGCGCGGCTGCCGAGGAGGACAAGAAGGACTCCAAGAAGAAGTAGCGTTTGTATCCATACATATCGCTAAGATATAAGGCGCGTCGTTTTTGCGGCGCGCCTTTTTACTGTTCTATAGATAGATGGAGTGGCACATGATTCGAGCTGCCCTGACGGTTGAAGAAGCTCTGGAGGGCATGAAGGCCCTGGAGCCCAAGATTAAAAACTACGCTCGCCTGGTTGTCTGCAAGGGCGTAAACGTCAAGCCCGGCCAGGAAGTCGTCGTTCAGTCTCCGGTCGAGTGCGCGCCGTTTGCGCGCGTGGTGGTCGCGGAGGCCTATGCTGCCGGCGCCGGCCACGTGACGGTCATTTGGGCCGATGATGCCGTGACGAGGCTCACGTACGAGCATGTCGATAAAAGCTATTTTGAGCAGACGCCCGAGTGGAAGCGCCTGCAGCTGGATTCCCTGGCCCAGGACGGTGCCTGCTTTATCTTTATCGAGGGTGCGGATCCCGCAGCCCTCAAGGGCATCGATCCAGCCAAGCCGGCCGCGGCATCCAAGGCGAGGAATACGCAGTGCAAAGTTTTCCGCCGTGGGCTGGATTACAACATCAATCCGTGGTGCATCGCCGGCGCTCCGGTCGTGGCTTGGGCGCACGAGGTGTTCCCGGGAGACGCCGATGAGGTTGCAATCTATAAGCTGTGGAATGCGATTCTGCACACCGCTCGCGCCGATGGCCAGGACCCGGAGAGCGACTGGGAACTCCATGACGCCGCATTCGAAAAGAACCTGCGTTTCCTAAACGATAATCAATTTGATTGCCTGCACTACACCGCTTCGAACGGAACCGATCTGACGATTGGCATGACGAAAGGTCACGAGTGGGCCGGCGGCAAGGGCAAGACGCCCGATGGACATCCCTTCTTCCCCAACATTCCCACCGAGGAGGTCTTCACTTCGCCCGATCGCATGCGTGCCGACGGTATCGTGTATTCGGCCATGCCGCTCATCCACCACGGTAACAAGGTCGACGATTTTTGGATTAAGTTCGAGGGCGGCCGTGTGGTGGACTACGACGCCCGCGTGGGCAAGGCGACGCTTGCGAGCATCATCGATACCGATGAGGGCGCTGCTCATCTGGGAGAGGTCGCGCTCATTTCCAAGAACACGCCGATCCGCGAAAGTGGCGTTCTGTTCTACGATACGCTCTATGACGAGAACGCCAGCTGCCACCTTGCGCTGGGTGTCGGCTTCCCCGAGTGCATCGAGGGCGGGTATGACATGTCCAAGGAGGAGCTCCTGGAGCATGGCGTTAACGTCTCGAGCACGCATGTCGACTTTATGATCGGCACGGACGACATCGATATTACGGGCATTACGCCTGATGGACGTGAAGTTGTGATTTTCCAGAACGGCCAATGGAGTTGGGAATAGACCCAGACCGTGGTACAATGCCACCCGCGGGCCGTTAGCTCAGCTGGCAGAGCAGGGGACTTTTAATCCCAAGGTCCAGGGTTCGAACCCCTGACGGCCCACCATAGAAAAGAAAAGCGACTGGCGGATGCCGGCCGCTTTTTTGTTGCAGGTACACGGGTTCGAACCCGTCGGGGCGCGGAGCTGAGTAAACGCGTGAGCGTTTGCCAGCGCAGCGCGCAAGGCGCGAAAGCGCCGCAGCGGCCGCCTGCGAAGCAGGCTGAACCCCTGACGGCCCACCATAGAAAAGAAAAGCGACTGGCGGATGCCGGCCGCTTTTTTGTTGCAGGTACACGGGTTCGAACCCGTCGGGGCGCGGAGCTGAGTAAACGCGAGAGCGTTTGCCAGCGCAGCGCGCGAGGCGAGAAAGCGCCGCAGCGGCCGCCTGCGGAGCAGGCTGAACCCCTGACGGCCCACCATAGAACAGAAGGCGATCGACTCCGGTTGGTCGCTTTCTGTTGCCGAGCTACGGGTTCGAACCCGAACTTCTCTATATATAAGAACGCTTGGCGAACAAAACCTGCCTTTTACCGACGGGAAACAAATAGCTGATGCTTTTGGAGTAAAGTGGCGCTCCAGAGATGACCGATGCCTTAACACCTATAAACCAGCTGGTCATCGCCAATATCAGAAGCTCTTGCTTCGAATACGGCCTCAGTGAAGCAACTGAGGGTTCTATTCATTTGTGAACAAAATATGGAGTGCGTGATTCCCGCCCCCGGGGCCCCTCCGGTCTGGCAATATATCTCCTTGCCGCGCGGACCGGTCGGACCGGATCAGCCGCCAGGCGTGCACCTTGAGAACCGGATACTGCGAGGATGGACACAACAGATGTGTCGCATCCGGGCAGACATCGAACCATTTGAAATGGTCTGACTTGGATTTGTTTTTCGCAAGGCCGCCGAGAGGCGGCCCCGAGAAATTCCTTTTCCTATCAAACAGAACCATATGAATCGAACGGAACCGATCAGCGTAAAAGTTGTGAGGACCGGACGGGCTCGAAGCCCATACATTTTGGACGGAGAGTTCGATCCTGGCTCAGGATGAACGCTGGCGGCGCGCCTAACACATGCAAGTCGAACGGCACCCACCTCCGGGTGGAAGCGAGTGGCGAACGGCTGAGTAACACGTGGAGAACCTGCCCCCTCCCCCGGGATAGCCGCCCGAAAGGACGGGTAATACCGGATACCCCGGGGTGCCGCATGGCACCCCGGCTAAAGCCCCGACGGGAGGGGATGGCTCCGCGGCCCATCAGGTAGACGGCGGGGTGACGGCCCACCGTGCCGACAACGGGTAGCCGGGTTGAGAGACCGACCGGCCAGATTGGGACTGAGACACGGCCCAGACTCCTACGGGAGGCAGCAGTGGGGAATCTTGCGCAATGGGGGGAACCCTGACGCAGCGACGCCGCGTGCGGGACGGAGGCCTTCGGGTCGTAAACCGCTTTCAGCAGGGAAGAGAAGAGACTGTACCTGCAGAAGAAGCCCCGGCTAACTACGTGCCAGCAGCCGCGGTAATACGTAGGGGGCGAGCGTTATCCGGATTCATTGGGCGTAAAGCGCGCGTAGGCGGCCCGGCAGGCCGGGGGTCGAAGCGGGGGGCTCAACCCCCCGAAGCCCCCGGAACCTCCGCGGCTTGGGTCCGGTAGGGGAGGGTGGAACACCCGGTGTAGCGGTGGAATGCGCAGATATCGGGTGGAACACCGGTGGCGAAGGCGGCCCTCTGGGCCGAGACCGACGCTGAGGCGCGAAAGCTGGGGGAGCGAACAGGATTAGATACCCTGGTAGTCCCAGCCGTAAACGATGGACGCTAGGTGTGGGGGGGCGATCCCCCCGTGCCGCAGCCAACGCATTAAGCGTCCCGCCTGGGGAGTACGGCCGCAAGGCTAAAACTCAAAGGAATTGACGGGGGCCCGCACAAGCAGCGGAGCATGTGGCTTAATTCGAAGCAACGCGAAGAACCTTACCAGGGCTTGACATATGGGTGAAGCGGGGGAGACCCCGTGGCCGAGAGGAGCCCATACAGGTGGTGCATGGCTGTCGTCAGCTCGTGTCGTGAGATGTTGGGTTAAGTCCCGCAACGAGCGCAACCCCCGCCGCGTGTTGCCATCGGGTGATGCCGGGAACCCACGCGGGACCGCCGCCGTCAAGGCGGAGGAGGGCGGGGACGACGTCAAGTCATCATGCCCCTTATGCCCTGGGCTGCACACGTGCTACAATGGCCGGTACAGAGGGATGCCACCCCGCGAGGGGGAGCGGATCCCGGAAAGCCGGCCCCAGTTCGGATTGGGGGCTGCAACCCGCCCCCATGAAGTCGGAGTTGCTAGTAATCGCGGATCAGCATGCCGCGGTGAATGCGTTCCCGGGCCTTGTACACACCGCCCGTCACACCACCCGAGTCGTCTGCACCCGAAGTCGCCGGCCCAACCGTCAAGGGGGGAGGCGCCGAAGGTGTGGAGGGTGAGGGGGGTGAAGTCGTAACAAGGTAGCCGTACCGGAAGGTGCGGCTGGATCACCTCCTTTCTAGGGAGATTCATTCTTAGAGAGAAACACTTTAACTCGAATGGGGGGCAGGAGCCCGTCCGGTAGATGTCCGCCAGGATACGTCCCCGCAGCACCCGGTCCCCGGGGTCGCACCCGCGTACCAACCGGAAGGTGCGGCTGGATCACCTCCTTTCTAGGGAGATACATTCTTAGAGAGAAAACACTTTAACTCGAATTAGAGGGCAGGAGCCCGTCCGGTAGATGTCCGCCAGGATAAGTCCCCGCAGCACCCGGTCCCCGGGGTCGCACCCGCGTACCTTGAGAGCCGCATAGCGATAGGAGAGAGATGGAAGATCATTCTTCCAGACTCGATTCTTTTCTGCGATTTATCAGACAGAATGATAGCAATCATTCATCCGATCCAAACAAGAAGAATTCACTTATTTATGAGTGAGGAGCATCTGATCGCGAGCACAGTGAAGACACTGTGCCGCGGTATGAGATACCCGAATTGCGACATACGAGCGCTATTCATGATATCGATTAATTAACTTTAGCGACACGTGGATATCCCGCGGGCCCGGGAGCGGTCCCGCAAGATACCACGGGCGCACGGCGGATGCCTTGGCACAGGGAGCCGATGAAGGACGCGGCAAGCTGCGATAATCCCCGGCGAGGAGCACACATCCTTCGACCCGGGGGTCTCCGAATGGGCGAACCCATGCACAGCAGTGTGCATATCCCCACCCCGAACGCATAGGGGCGGGGAGGACAACCCGGGGAACTGAAACATCTAAGTACCCGGAGGAGAGGAAATCAATCTCGAGACTCCCCGAGTAGCGGCGAGCGAAAGGGGACCGATGGCCAAACCGTCGAGCGGGGATACCCGGCAGGGGTTCCGCCGGCGGGGTTGCAGGGCCGCGCATCCGGGGGCTGCCGCCCCCGGGCGCAGGTCCGGCTGGGGAGCGGAACGGCATGGGAGGGCCGGCCGCAGCGGGTGACAGCCCCGTACGCGAACCCAGACCGGACGGCGCGACGCGGTCCCTGAGTAGGGCCGGGCACGTGAAACCCGGTCCGAACCTGGGTGGACCACCATCCAAGCCTGAGTACTACCCTGTGACCGATAGCGCACCAGTACCGTGAGGGAAAGGTGAAAAGCACCCCGGGAGGGGAGTGAAACAGTACCTGAAACCGTGCGCCCACGAGCAGTCGGAGCACCTATATGGTGTGACGGCGTGCCTTTTGTAGAATGAGCCAGCGAGTCGCTGGCGCGGGGCGAGGTTAACCGGAAGGGAGCCGTAGCGAAAGCGAGCCTTAACAGGGCGACTTGAGTCCCGCGCCGCGGACGCGAAGCCGGGTGAGCTATCCGTGGGCAGGCTGAAGCGGGGGTAAGACCCCGTGGAGGGCCGAACGCACGTCGGTTGAAAACGGCGGCGATGACCTGCGGATAGGGGTGAAAGGCCAATCAAACCCGGAGATATCTCGTTCTCCCCGAAATAGCTTTAGGGCTAGCGTCGCGCGTTCACCGCCGGAGGTAGAGCACCGGATGGACGAGGGGGCTTCGCCGCCTACCGAATCCAACCGAACTCCGAATGCCGGCGGCCCAGAGCGCGGCAGTCAGAGCATGTGGGCTAAGCTGTGTGCTCGAGAGGGAAACAGCCCGGACCGCCCGCTAAGGTCCCCAAGTTCCAGCCGAGTGGCAAAGGATGTGCGTCCGCCCAGACAACCAGGATGTTGGCTTAGAAGCAGCCATGCATTCAAAGAGTGCGTAACAGCTCACTGGTCGAGTGGACATGCGCCGACAATACACGGGGCTAAGCTGGACACCGAAGCGGCGGGATTTTACCTAAGTAGAATCGGTAGGGGAGCTTCCCATGGGCGGTGAAGCCGCCGGGCGACCGGCGGTGGAGCGCATGGGAGTGAGAATGCTGGCATGAGTAGCGAGAGACGAGAGAGTAACTCGTCCGCCGTGAACCCGAGGTTTCCTGGGCAAGGCTAATCCTCCCAGGGTCAGTCGGGGGCTAAGGCGAGGCCGGGAGGCGTAGCCGACGCGCAGCAGGCAGACATTCCTGCACCGCGCACGCGGCGCTACGACCGACGGGGCGACGGATGGGGGTGGCTCGGCGGGGTTCTGGACGTCCCCGTGATGGAGCGCGGCCCGCGGACCAGGGAAATCCGGTCCGCACACAGGGCGAGGCTCCGGACGAAGCGACTGAGCGAAGCGAGTGAGCCCGAGGTCCCTAGAAAAACCCCTAGGCAGGCGCGTGCGCGCCCGTACCGCAAACCGACACAGGTGGGTGGGTAGAACATACCGAGGCGATCGGGTCAACCATGGTCAAGGAACTCGGCACAATGGCCCCGTAACTTCGGGAGAAGGGGTGCCCGCGCGTACGTGAACGGACTTGCTCCGGGAGCGGAGGCGGGCCGCAGTGGAGAGGCCCAAGCGACTGTTTACCAAAAACACAGGACTCTGCAGAAGCCGCAAGGCGACGTATAGGGTCTGACGCCTGCCCGGTGCCGGAAGGTCACGCGGAGGAGTTAGCGCACCGCGCGAAGCCCCGAAGCCAAGCCCCGGTAAACGGCGGCCGTAACTATAACGGTCCTAAGGTAGCGAAATTCCTTGTCGGGTAAGTTCCGACCTGCACGAAAGGCGCAACGACTTGGGCGCTGTCTCGACCATGGACCCGGTGAAATTGCACTGGTCGTGAAGATGCGACTTACCCGCGGAAGGACGGAAAGACCCCGTGAACCTTCACTGCAGCTTGGCATTGGCCGCTGGTCCCGCGTGTAGAGGATAGGCAGGAGGCATCGATCCGGAGGCGCCAGCCCCCGGGGAGCCGCCCTTGGAATACTGCCCTCGCGCGACCGGCGTCCTAACCCGAGGCCGTCAACCGGCTCGGGGACCGTGCCAGGCGGGCAGTTTGACTGGGGCGGTCGCCTCCTAAAGGGTAACGGAGGCGCGCGAAGGTCCGCTCGGGACGGTCGGCAACCGTCCTTTTGAATGCAAGAGTACAAGCGGGCTTGACTGCGAGGCCCACGAGCCGAGCAGGTGCGAAAGCAGGCTCTAGTGATCCGGCGGCCCCGAGTGGGTGGGCCGTCGCTCAACGGATAAAAGGTACTCCGGGGATAACAGGCTGATCTTGCCCAAGAGTCCACATCGACGGCAAGGTTTGGCACCTCGATGTCGGCTCATCGCATCCTGGGGCTGGAGCAGGTCCCAAGGGTACGGCTGTTCGCCGTTTAAAGCGGTACGCGAGCTGGGTTCAGAACGTCGTGAGACAGTTCGGTCCCTATCCTCCGTGGGCGCAGGAGAATCGATGGAGGCTGCCCCCAGTACGAGAGGACCGGGGTGGACGCACCTCCGGTGAACCGGTTGTCGACCAACGGCACGGCCGGGTAGCCGCGTGCGGCGCGGATAACCGCTGAAGGCATCTAAGCGGGAAGCCGTTCCAGGGATTAGTTCTCCTTCCGGTAAGGGCCCAGGTAGACTACCTGGTCGATAGACGGCAGGTGCAAGGCTGGCGACAGCCTCAGCCGAGCCGCACTAATCGCCCGAGCTCTTCCGGAACCGCACCTCGCGGCCCGCGGGACTGAGCGCTCCATGCGCGGTCCGGGCACGAGGATGCCCCCGAGTCGACTCCTCCTATGCGCCATGCGGCCCCCAGGGCACGTGAAGAGACACCGGACACCGTAACGGTGGGCGCCGCCCACCGGTCAGCGGCCAGAGCATGGGGGGCACGCCCGGTCCCGTTCCGAACCCGGAAGCTAAGCCCCATCGCGCCGAGAGTACTGCGGGGCCAGCCCGTGGGAGGCCAGGGCGCCGCTGACCGGTGGACGGCACCGAGCCGTCAGCGAACTTAGAAGGGGGAGGCCTCGCGGCCTCCCCCTTTTTTGCGTTTACGAGGCGTAAATGACTCAATTACCCCAGATGATCTTATCGTTTTTGGTACTAAGCTTTTATTTAAAGATAATAAATCGAATAACGAGGGCAACTGCTATGGCCACAATGATCAAAAGCAGGATTGTCAGTCGATGCTGCTTGCGTCGTTTACTTGACGAAACGAAGATCGATTTTCCCTGTTTTGGCGTTTCGAGATAGCGAGCCGAGTGCGTCAAGGTTTGCTTGGGTCGAGGACCTCTTTGTTGATGAGCGGCGGATGCTTTCAGTGGCCCATCACTAGCTGCGCTGTTGTTAGATAATGGTGCGTCTTTCAGATATACAGGGTCTCCCGAGGCGACGCCCATATGTTTACGTCCCGTTTGGGCATCCTCGAGTGTTTGATATCGGTTTCTCGTCACATACTCGGGCTCTGGATCATTAATGGGCTCTTGCGAGATGTGGGGGCGATGGAATCGAATCGGTTGCGGGCTGGAAACTTCGTCCTGCTCCGGCATAAGCGTGTTGTACTGTTTTTGATCGTCCATGATGCCCTTAGTTCGCCATCAATATCGTTTATGCGCCCATTGTAAGTCAGCCGTCTAGTTTTGATGAGATTGCATACATTATTTAAGTCTTAGTTCAAATTCCGCTAATCAGACAAAACCTTAGTCAATAAGACTTAGATATACTTATACTACTAGACTCAAAAAACTTTATAGTCGATGTATATATAAGAAGCGGCTGGGCATATATAAGAGCGTCAAAAGAAGTCCCAGTCACTTAGAAGATGGCTCGGCAGTCCTTAAAAGGAGTGGTAAACATGGCAAGCATGGTTCCTTATCGTTCGGTTTTTGGCGTTCGTCCTTCTGCTAGCTCGCTGTTCGATCTGTTTGATGACATGACCGACCTTGCAAACAACTCGATTGCTTCCAAGGCGTTTCCCGTTGATGTCGAGGACAAGGGCGATGGTTATGAGGTCAAGGCGTATCTGACCGGCGTGGCTAAGGATGACATCGATGTTGAGCTTAATGAAGGCCGTCTGTCCATTAGCGTGAACGTTGTGGAGGACGAGGAGAACGAGGGCAAGAACTTCCTGCAGAAGGAGTTCAGCTCGTACAGCGCGACGCGTGGCGTGTATCTCAAGGACGCTTCGAGCGAGGGCCTCTCGGCTAAGTATGCTGACGGCATCCTGACCGTAACGGTTCCCAAGATCGTCGAGAAGAAGAACGTTACGAAGATCTCCATCGACTAACTTCGTTGGTGCTCCGCGCTATTAAAAGACAACAAAAGGGGCTGGGAAGCGATTCCCGGCCCTTTTTGCTGTCTGGGACGACTATTGAATGGTTGCTGGTCGATGCTGGCTTGCGGGGCGTATCGAGAGTTTTCGCGATCCTTGGAGAAGGGTGGCGGAACTGCCGACCTCGTCATCCAGGGTTGCGGCTAGAGCTTTGGCATAGCTTTTGACGGTAAGGCTCGGGCGATTGTTATCTTGGCTGATATGCATCGCAATGAGCTGTTCGGTGCGATCGGTGACGAGCCCACGCGCTGCGCCGGCGGCTTGGTCGTTAGAGAGATGGCCTTTTGCAGATAAAATTCGATCTTGGAGGAAGCGGGGGTAATCTCCTTGGCGCAGCATGGCCACATCGTGGTTGCTCTCGAGTGCAAGAACTCGGCAGTCTTCGAGGGTGTCTATAGCTTGTTTGGTTAGCTCTCCGGTGTCGGTGGCAAAGCCAATGGAGTCATCGAAAGTGTCGAATCGATAACCGACAGGATTGATGACATCATGCGATGTTGGGTAGGTTCGTACGCGGATGCCGGCAATGGAAAGCGTGTCGCCGGGGTCAAATTCCTCTACGGGTAGATGTGCGAGGGTTTCTTTGCACGAAAGCGTGCCCCTGCTGGCAAAGAGGGGACCATGCCAGTGCTTGCACCATACATCGAGCCCTTTGATGTGGTCGGTGTGCTCATGGGTAATTACAAGCGCGGCAACGTCGTCTGCCGAGAGGCCGAGCTCCGCCATGCGTTTAAGTGTCTCGCGGCGGGACAGGCCATCATCGATCATGATGAGACCTTGCGGCCCCTCGATGAGCGCGCAGTTGCCTTTTGAGCCGCTGCCGAGGATATGAAGGTGCAGGCGAGACATAAGATTCCAAAGGATACAATGGGTGCGGACGAATAGAGGAGGAAGCGAATGCCAACGGTATCTCAGCACTATGGACATCATGCTGCGTCGAGGGCGGATGATTACGCCCTGGCGACGCGGCAGACGGCTGCTCCTGTGGTGCTCATGGTATCAGGTGGTGCGGACTCGACGGCCTTGCTTCTTATGGCATGCACATCAAAGTTGGATATCATGGACGGGCGCGGCGTCGCTTCCATTGCGCGCGAGCGTCTGCACGTACTGCATGTAAATCATCACCTGCGTGGTGAGGCGTCCGATGGCGACGAGGCCTTTGTGCGCGAGCTCTGCGCGCAATATGGCTTGCCGCTGTGTGTTGAGCATGCCTATTTTGATGATGAATCGGGCAATATCGAGGCGGCTGCCCGCGAGGTACGCTATGCCGCGGCACGGAGATACGTTCGTGAGCTCTGCGCCCAGACGGGCGCACCGCGGACGGCGGCCCGCATCTGTACGGCGCACACCTCATCGGACCGCGCGGAAACGTTTTTGATGAATGCGATTAAGGGGTCGGGGCCCGCTGGTCTATCGAGCATTCCACGCCGTCGGAACATCGTGGTACGCCCCTTGCTCGACCTCACGCATGATGAGCTCGTGAACTATCTGCAGGTGCATGGCCAGCTGTGGCGGGAGGATGAGAGCAACGAGGACGTTTCGTACCTGCGCAACTATGTGCGCCACCGGGTGATGCCGGTGGTGGCACAGCGCAACGCGAACGTCTGCAAGACGATTGGTGCCGCTTGCGAGATCCTGGGCGACGAGGATGCGTTTTTGTCTCAGCTTTCGGCTCAGGCGTTTCGAAGCTGCCTGCGCAAGGAAGTGGCGGGTGCGCTGGTCCTCGACGCGCGCCGCCTTGCCGCGGCCGAGGTGGTGATTGCCCGGCGCATCGTACGACTGGCAATTAAGCGCATCGACCCCGATGCTCGGCCGGAGATGCGGCATGTGGAGCGCGTGCTCGCCTGTGTTGCCGAGGGTGCGGGCTCGGTCACACTCCCGGCGGGAATTGATGCGCGCGTGGAGTTTGGAATGCTGGCACTCAAGGCCCCGGTGGCGCGCGAGGGCTTAGTTGCCGACTGGATCTCCGTTCCCGGGCGCCTGTCTTTGGGGGCGGGGCGTATGCTGGTGGCCGAGCCGATGGCCGTTGAGCCGGGATACGATGTCGTGCATCGAGCCCGCGAGCTTGTGGCTGCCGGAGAGGTGGCCGCTATCGTGGATGCGGCGGCCTTGGGCTTTGCCGACCGCGATAGCGATCGGATGCTCGCTGGCTCGTGCGGAGAGATTCCCGCTGAGGCTCGATCGGCGCGCTTGTGGGTGGATAACCCTGTGCCGGGGGATGTGATGTGCCCGCTGGGAATGAGTGGTCGAAGCAAGAAAGTGTCCGACCTGCTCAACGAGGCGCGCATTCCCGTTTCCGAACGCTCTGGCGTGCCCGTGGTAAGAACGGCTCCGGGGGGAGCCGTGGTGTGGGTTGCGGGCGTTCGGGCCGACGAGCGTTTTAAATGCACGGCCGCAACGCGCGTGGCATATCTGCTCCGCGTAGTCGATGCGGAATAGCGCCTTGCGCCTACTATTCTGTGCGACGTTGACGGTATTCCCGCGCTGATGGCGCACGGGCTGGTAAATATACCCCGTGCGCTGCTAGAATGTGTAGTTCGCGTCCATACGGCGGTGTGTGGGCGATAAGCACAAGAAAGGGTTGTCATGGCTTCTCAACATCCGGATATCGAGAAGGTTCTGTTTACGCAGGAGGATATCGACGGTATCGTTTCTCGCCTAGGCGAGCAGATTACTCGCGACTACGTGGGTAAGGATCTGGTGCTGATCGCGGTCCTACGCGGCGCCGTGGTCTTTATGGGCGACCTGATGCGCAAGATCGAGCTGCCGACCAACATCGATTTCATGGCTGTTTCGAGCTACGGCGACGGCGTGAAGTCCTCCGGCATCGTGCGTATCATCAAGGACCTGGATATCGACATCCGTGGCCGCGACGTGCTGATCGTCGAGGACATTCTGGACTCGGGCCTGACGCTCAAGTATCTGATGAAGAACCTCGAGAGCCGCAAGCCCGCTTCTCTGGAGGTCGCCGCCTTCCTGTGGAAGGACGTTGAGGACCGTGCCTCGGCCGTCACGCCCAAGTATGTTGGAACCCATTGCCCCGATGCCTTTGTGGTGGGCTACGGCCTCGACTATGCCGAGCGCTATCGTAACCTTCCGTATCTGGGCATTTTGAAACCGGAGGTTTATTCGTAAGATGCCCGACGACCGTAACGATAACAATTCCCAGACTCCCCGGGAGCCTAAGATCCCGGGGATGCCCGGAGGCAAGAAGCCCACGCGTACGGGCTGGCTGTATTTTATTTTGGCTTGCGCGCTTCTGGGCTACGCCTTCTTTAACATGGGCTCCGGCTTTGCCAATTCCAGCAATACCGTAAAGCTCGCGACGAGCGAGATGGTCAACGCCATTAAGCAGGATCGCGTCGAAGATTTGACCTATACGGTTCAAGACGGAAGCGTGGCGGGTCATTACTGGAAGACAAAAAAGGACAAGGGCGACACGAGCGAGCTCAAGAGCTTCTCCTCGACCTATGTCGGCTCCGATTCTCTTGCCGAGCTTATGGCGGAGCACCCCGATACCAAGTACATCGTCAACACCAATGACCCCGATTTTTGGGGCGACCTGGCGATGAGCGCGCTGCCGACGATCGCCCTGATCGCCATCATGTTCTACTTTATGCGCCAGATGATGGGCGCCAACAACAGGAACATGCAGTTTGGCAAGACCAACGCCAAGACCAACGAGGCAACGCGCCCCAAGGTCAAGTTTGAGGATGTTGCCGGTGTGGACGAGGCGGTCGAGGAGCTCGAGGAGATTCGCGACTTTTTGAGCGATCCGGATCGCTATCGAAAGCTGGGCGCCAAGATTCCGCGCGGCGTGTTGCTGGTTGGCCCTCCGGGTACTGGTAAGACCCTGCTGGCCAAGGCCGTTGCCGGCGAGGCGGGCGTGCCGTTCTTTAGCATCTCGGGTTCCGACTTTGTCGAGATGTTCGTGGGCGT
Source organism: Collinsella sp. TF09-1AT (assembly GCF_003436895.1). Lineage (NCBI taxonomy): Bacteria > Bacillati > Actinomycetota > Coriobacteriia > Coriobacteriales > Coriobacteriaceae > Collinsella > Collinsella sp. TF09-1AT. Next base: position 162,311 of record NZ_QSRC01000003.1, read on the forward strand.
CGGCGCCAGCCGCGTGCGCGACCTCTTTAAGGAGGCCAAGTCCCAGGCCCCGTCGATCATCTTCATCGATGAGATCGATGCCGTGGGACGTCAGCGCGGAGCCGGCTTGGGCGGCGGTCACGACGAGCGCGAGCAGACGCTCAACCAGCTGCTGGTCGAGATGGACGGTTTTGAGGAGAGCGAGTCGGTCATCCTGATCGCCGCCACCAACCGCCCCGACATTCTGGATCCGGCGCTGCTGCGTCCCGGTCGTTTTGACCGTCAGGTCACGGTCGACCGTCCGGATGTGAAGGGCCGCGAGCAGATCTTGCGCGTGCATGCCGAGAACAAGCCGATGGACGAGGACGTGAAGTTTGAGAAACTCGCCCAGATGACCGTTGGCTTTACCGGTGCCGATCTGGCAAATCTGCTCAACGAGTCTGCGCTGCTGGCTGCCCGCCGCCATCGTTCCGTGATCTCGATGGACGAGGTCGAGGAATCGATGGAGCGCGTGATTGCCGGTCCGCAGCGCAAGGGTCGCGTGATGACCGAGGCCGAGCGCACCACGATCGCCTACCACGAGAGCGGTCACGCCCTGGTTGGTCACATCCTGGAGCACTCCGATCCGGTCCACAAAATCTCGATTGTCAGTCGCGGCCAGGCCCTGGGCTACACGCTGCAGCTTCCGCAGGAGGACCACTTCCTCAAGACCAAGAACGAGATGCTCGACGAGCTTGCCGTGTTCTTGGGCGGTCGCGTTGCCGAGGAGCTCATGTGCGACGACATCACGTCGGGCGCGAGCAACGATCTGGAGCGCGCGACCAAGATGGCGCGCGAGATGGTCACGCGTCTGGGCATGAGCGAGGAGCTGGGCACGCAGGTGTTTGGCGAGGCGCAGCATCAGGTGTTCCTGGGCCGCGATTACGCCGATCACCAGGATTACTCCGAGGAGACGGCGCGTCGCATCGACATTGAGGTCCAGCGCATTATGCGTGAGGCCCATCGTCGTGCGGTCGAGATTTTGGATGCTCGTCGCGATCAGCTTGACCTGATGGCGAAGGTGCTGCTTGAGCGCGAAACCGTCGAAGGCGACGCCGTGAACGCCCTGCTCGACAACGAGTGGGATGCCTACCTTGAGCGCGAGGGCGATATCCTGGCAGCCAAGGAGGAGCGCAATGCCAAGGCGGCCGGCATGCCGACCAAGAAGCGTGCGCCTCGTATGAGCGAGGAGGAGCTGGCGGCCGATGCCGCGGCATTTGCGCAGGCGGCCATGCAGGAGGATGCCGACGTCGCATCTGAGGATGCTGACGATGTCGAGACTGCTGACGCAAAGAAGGCCGACGGCAATACTGACGTCGACGAGTAATCTTTGTCACAAAAGCCTCCGCGGGGAAACCTATGGAGGCTTTTTCTTTTGAGCGATATGGAGCCATCTGTTGATTGGGGACAGACTTAAATGAGCGTTTTCACGCATTTAAGTCTGTCCCCAATCAACATTGCTGCGGCACTTTGCTCGGCTAAAGCGTACAATAGCGCCTATGCGAAAGGGGAACAGATGATCAACGATATTATGTATGCGCGCGGTGCGGAGAGCTCCATCATCCGCGAGATCTTTAGCTACGGCCTTGAGCGCAAGGCACAGATCGGCGCGGAAAACGTGTTCGATTTCTCACTGGGTAACCCGAGCGTTCCGGCACCTGCCGCCGTGGCTGAGTCCATTAAGAAGGCCTTGGAGCTGCCGAGCGACCAGCTGCATGGATACACGCCTGCACCGGGTCTGCCGCAGTGCCGTACCGCCGTGGCCGAATCGCTCAACCGCCGCTTTGGCACGAGCTATGAGGGCAAGGATGTCTTTATGACGGTGGGTGCGGCGGCTTCGCTCACCTGTACGCTCAACGCGATTACCAATCCGGGCGACGAGGTCATCGTTATCGCTCCGTACTTTCCGGAGTATCGCGTGTGGATTGAGAAGGCCGGCTGTACGTGTGTCGAGGCGCTCGCCGATGAAGATACGTTCCAGCTGAGCGTGGATAACGTGCTCAAGGCGATTACCGATAAGACGGCTGCCGTCATTATCGACTCACCCAACAACCCGACCGGCGCTGTGTATACGCGCGATACCTTGACGCGCCTGGCTAAAGTTTTGTGCGAGGTCAACGCCAAGCGCGATCCCGAGAATCCGATCATGCTGATCTCGGACGAACCGTATCGCGAGATTGTATACGGCGCCGAGGTGCCTTGGGTACCCTCGATTTACGAGCACACCGTCGTGTGCTATTCGTACTCCAAGTCGCTGTCGCTGCCGGGCGAGCGCGTGGGGTGGATCCTGGTTCCCAATACGAATCCTCAGGCAGCTCGTCTAATGCCCACCGTTGCCGGTGCCGCCCGTACGCTGGGCTTCGTGTGCGCTCCGGCGCTCTTCCAGCGCGTGATTATCGACTGCATTGATGAACCGAGCGATGTCGAGGCCTATGCGCGCAACCGCACCGCGCTTACCGATGCACTGGCGGAGTACGGCTACACCTATGTTGAGCCGAATGGCGCGTTCTACCTATGGGTGAAGGCGCTGGAGCCCGATGCGAACGCTTTTTGTGAGCGCGCGAAGAAGTATGAGCTGCTTGCGGTTCCCTCGGACAGCTTTGGCATGCCGGGCTGGTTCCGCTTGGGCTACTGCGTGAGCTACGAGACCATCGTCAATTCGTTGCCTGCCTGGAAGCAACTGGCCGACGAATATCTTTGAAAGTAAAGCGCTCTGCTTACAATGTTTTACGTGAAACGGGGTTTGGTTTTAAGCCAGACCCCGTTGTCTATGCCGTTGTGTGATTGGGATGAAGCAGTTTTACGACTATCGAAGGCTATGCGTACAATGAATATACGCGACGGCCATGCCGGATAAGGAGATCCGATGCCCTACCTGCTTTCTTGTGATATCCATACTCATACGATGTTCTCTGCGCATGCATATTCGACCATTGAGGAGAATGTGTACTGGGCGGCAGAGCGTGGCCTGCAGGTGCTCGGATCTGCCGACCATCTGAGCTCTATGGTTTCGCCTTGCCCCAATGACCTGCGTAGCTACCAGTTCTTTATCAACCAGGATGTCTGGCCTCGCATTTGGAGTGGCGTGCTGGTGTTGCGCGGTGCCGAGGCCGATATCGTTTCGCTGGACGGAAGCCTGTTTGGCGAGGACACTCCTGTCACGCTCGATATTGCCGGCGATCCGTTCAGCCGCCAGCATTCGCTGTTCGATTTGGTTACGCGCAATTTGGATTATTTGGTGGCAAGCGTGCATAATTCACAGATTGCTGAAGGCGCGACGCTGGCCCAGACGACCGAGATGTATATCAATGCCCTGGAGCACCCCAAGGTGTTCATGCTGGGCCACACGGGTCGCGCCGGTGTTCCCTTTGATATCGATGAGGTGCTGTTGGCGGCCAAGGCCAAGCACAAGATTATCGAGATTAACAACCATAGTCTTGAACATGGTACCGATGCCGAGCATTGGGGTGTGTGCCGCAAGATTGCCGAGCGCTGCGCCGAGCTGGGCGTGGGGATTGGCATCTCGACCGACGCGCACATTGGTATGGCGATTGGCAAGCTCGAGCAGGCGCGCAAGATGCTCGACGAGATTCATTTCCCGCTGGACCTGATTGTGACGCGCGATCGCGAGACGCTGCTGCGCGAGATGGCGGCAGCCGGCGTGTGCGACCTGCGCAAGAGCATGTAACGGGCTCATATAGCCAACGAAAGGGGGCGGTCCAGACGGGCCGCCCCCTTTCTTGTGCCGGTAGATTTTAAGGCATGTCCCAAAAATCTACTGGGGTGGGCTAGCGGCGCCCGAGGATCGCTACGGTTTCGGTGTGGTCGGTATGGGGGAACATGTCGACCGGCGTGATCTTGAGCAGGCGATAGCCTCCGTCGAGGAGCTGGTGCAGGTCACGCTCTTGGGTCACGGGGTTGCAGCTGATATAGGTGATGCGGCGCGGCTTGAGTGCGCAGGCGGCTTCGAGGAACTCGGGGGTGGAGCCGGCGCGCGGCGGGTCGATGGAAAGGACGTCGACGCGTTCGTTGTTGTCGGCGGCATCGAGGATGTAGTCGGTGGCGTCGTCGGCCATAAACCAAGCGCTGCGGGTGAGACCGTTGAGCTCGGCATTGCGGCGCGCGTCGGCAATGCCCGCGGGGTTTCGCTCCACACCGAGCAGCATGATGCCAATGCCCTTGTCCTGGGCACCCTTTGCGGCGCAAAGGCCGATGGTGCCGCTGCCGCAATAGGCATCCATAAGCACGTCGCCCTGGCGCAGGTCCATGCCGTCGATGGCGAGCTGGTAGAGCAGCTCGGTCTGTTGCGGGTTGGTCTGATAGAACGCGGTGGGGGAGATGTCGAAGTCGCAGCCGAGCAGCTGGTCGCGCATGCATTCGGCGCCATGCACGATGCGGGTCTCCTCGCCTAGAATGGCGTTGCCGGGGCGTCCGTTGATGTTTTGGGCAACGGTGACGATATGCGGATCGAGTGCGGCGACGGCCTCAAAGAACTCCTGCGCATACGGCAAGTCGCGCTGAGCGGTCACGAGGGTGACCATAATCTGGTCGGTGCGCCAGCCGCAGCGAACGACGGCATAGCGAAGCAGCCCCAGATGCTTGTCTTCGTTAAAGGCGGGAATGTGCAGACGTTCGGCCTCGCGAGCGATACCGTTGAGAATCTGACGAGCACCCGGCGCCTCGACAGGACACTCGGGTACGGCAACGATCTTGTGCGTGCCGCGCTCAAAGAAACCGCAGCGGACAGCGCCCTCCTTACCGGGAGCAAACGGAGTGGCAGCCTTATGACGAAAACCGCGCGGCGCAGGATATTTGCCCGGGTCGCCTAGGGTGACGCCCATACCGCGAATGGGATCGACGGTTATGCCCTCGCGCTCACAGAGCTCAGCAAACAGTTCCTCCATAGCAGCCTGCTTGGCCGCCAACTGCTTCTTATAAGGACGATTGAGCGCCGTGCACCCACCGCAAGCTTTCATGATCGAACAGGGAGACTTGGGGTCCACAGTCTTGCGCGCAGCCGAAGCCGGATCTTTATGCGAGTGCTTGGGGCGAGTCTGAGATGCCTTATCCCCGCCCCGACGAGAGCCAGAACGCTTGGCCTTAGCCTTGCCCTTGGCCGACTTACCCTTCGCATCCTGAGACGCCTTGGATTTCTTAGAAGATTTTTTCTCCCCCGACCCCTCAGCCGCCTCGATCAAAGCACGACGAGCCTTACGCTCCGCACGAGATTCTGCCATGAATTAACCCCACTATTTAATAAAAGAAAAGTCCGAAGCAATTGTACCGTGCATTCAACGTGCCCGTTTGGAGAGGAGGCTATTTAAGGTTCCGAGCACGTTGTCTCCCGGCTGAGTGGCGCCCGGCGCGGAGTTTAATTTGTCGCGAGTTCCGCACGAACAGGAGGCCACTTAATGTGGCCTCCGTCGTGAGCAGGACTGTAGAGCAGCAAACTTAACCCCTGCCCCGGCACCCGGCGGGCAAATCCTCCCTTGTACTCTATCAAGGTAAAGTGTATGATTCTGAACGTTACATGACTCACTTTACTTAACTAAAGTGCCACCAAGGGGGAATACCATGAATACCGATATGTCTCGTCGTCAGTTTGTTGGTCTAGCCGGCTCGCTCGCCACGGTGCTCGGCCTTGGTCTTGTCGGTTGTGGCGGCGGTGCCGGTAAGGGCTCTGTTGCCGGCTCTGCCGCGGCCAAGGATACGAAGGGTGCCGCGGAGTCCAAGAAGCTCGTGGTGGGCTTTGATAAGTCCTATCCTCCGTACGGCTTTGTGGGCGACGACGGCGAGTACACCGGCTTTGATCTCGATCTGGCCAAGGCTGTTGCCGATAAGCAGGGCTGGGAGGTCAAATACGAGGCCATCGACTGGGATGCCAAGGATACGCTGCTCAACTCGGGTGCCATCAACTGCATCTGGAACGGCTTTACCATGGAGGGCCGCGAGGACGACTACACGTTCTCCGAGCCGTACATGCTCAACGAGCAGGTGCTGGTGGTCAAGAAGGATGCGGGCATCAAGAGCTGGGACGATCTTGCCGGCAAGACCGTGATCACCCAGACCGATTCCGCTGCGCAGGATGTGCTCGAGGGCGACCAGAAGGATCTGGCCGCGACGTTTGCCACGCTCGATACCATCGGTGAGTACAACACGGCGTTTATGCAGCTCGAGAGCGGCGCGGTCGATGCCGTGGCTTGCGACCTTTCGATTGCCCAGTATCAGCTCGCCGCCAAGCCCGATGCCTATACGCAGCTCGACAAGCCGCTGTCCAGCGAGCACTACGCCGTTGGCTTTAAGAAGGGCGACACCAAGTCGGCCGATGCTGTAACCGAGTCGCTCATGGCGCTCTACGAGGACGGCACGGTTAAGGACCTCTGCGACAAGTATGCAGATTACGGTCTTTCCTTCGATAATTGGGTGCTCAAATAACGGCTTTCCCAGGAACCCGATCTTGCCGCTCAAACCCTCCTCGCGTACCAAAGTACGCTTCGTCGGGCTTGTCGCTCGCAATCTTGGGCACTGCGCCTATTTGAGAATAAGATCCGCTGTTCTGCTGTTGCGAAAGAGAGGGTAGGTTGTCTATCCAAGTCATGATGCAGATGCTTGGCCAGGGATTCTTGGTCAGCTTGCAGCTGTTTGTGCTGACGCTGCTCGGGTCGATTCCACTGGGAATCCCCGTGGCGTTTATGCGCATGAGCAAAATCGCGTCGCTTCGCTGGATTGCGCGCATCTACATTTCGGTCATGCGTGGCACGCCGCTCATGCTGCAGATGTTTGCCATCTACTTTGCCCCGTACTACGTGTTTGGCATCTCGCTCACACCCGATTCCAAATGGACGGCGTGCGTTGTGGCGTTCATCATCAACTACGCCGGCTACTTTGCCGAGATCTATCGATCGGGCCTGCAGTCCATTCCGCGCGGTCAATACGAGGCTGCCGAGGTGCTGGGCTATTCGCGCCTGCAGACGTTTTTGTACATTGTGATGCCGCAGGTCGCTAAGCGCATTTTGCCGGCGATGGGCAACGAGATTATCACGCTGGTCAAGGATACGTCGCTGGCATTTGCCATTGGCGTGGGCGAGATGTTCTCGACGGCCAAGGCGCTGGTTGCCTCGCAAGTGAACATGGTGCCGTTTGCAATCGCGGCGCTGATCTACTGGGTCTTTAACTTTGTGGTCGAGATGCTGCTGGGCGCCGCCGAAAAGAAGCTGGACTATTACCATGACTAACTCAGTGATGAAGATCGAAAGCGCGCGCAAGGCGTTTGGCGGCAATGAGGTTCTCAAGGATATCTCGCTTGAGGTGAAGCGTGGCGAGGTCGTGGCGATTATCGGGCCTTCGGGTGGCGGCAAGTCCACGCTGCTGCGTTGCGCCACACTGCTCGAGACGCTCGACGGAGGCTCGCTCTCGTTTGGCGGCCTTGCCGTCGCGACGGATGCGGGTTCGGGCGCGGTGTATGCGAAGGGCGATGTGCCCAAGCAGGCGCGCTCGCGATTCGGCCTGGTGTTCCAGAACTACAATCTGTTTCCGCACTATACGGTGATGAAAAACATCACCGACGCGCCGATCCGCGTGCTTAAGCGCCCGCGCGAGCAGGCGGAAGCTCGTGCGCACGAGCTGATTGCTCAGATGGGGCTTGTGGGCAACGAGAACAAGGTGCCGTGCGAGCTTTCGGGCGGCCAGCAGCAGCGCGTGAGTATTGCCCGCGCCCTGGCGCTTGACCCGGAAATCTTGTTCTTTGATGAGCCGACCTCGGCGCTCGATCCAGAGCTGACGGCCGAGGTGCTGCGTGTCATTAAAGACCTTGCGGCGCAGAACATGACGATGGTGATCGTGACCCACGCGATGCAGTTTGCGCGCGATGTTGCCGACCGCGTGGTCTTTATGGACGGCGGTCGTATTGTCGAGGAAGGTCCTGCCGAGCAGGTCATCGACCATCCACGCGAGCAGCGTACCCGCGAGTTCTTGAGCCGTATCGAGGGGTAGGATCAGCTATTTACTCAACTTTTTAATTGAGGCGAAGCCGCCAGGTCTTACGGCCTGCGGCGGCTTTTATTTGTATCGATGGGGTTTAATAATCGCCTCGCACGTTTGCTCTGGCCTCTCGCCGTCTGTATTCATACGTGCGCCGAAAGGTGTGCATGGACAGGCGGATGCAAGGGTAGGGTGGTGGCATAGGACATTTGGAGGGTGAGTCGGCTCGGCTGCCGACCATGCTGCTCCCGGGACGGCACCGACCGCGAACTCTCCCCGTTGGCGTCGCGCATTGCGCGCGGCCCTGCAAGGAGGTCATCATGGGTGCTCCCAAGACCGGTAACGTAAGGAACGTGGTGCTCGTAGGCCAAGGTGGGGTGGGCAAGACTTCACTCGCCGAGGCCATGCTCCACCTTTCCGGCAAGACCGCCCGCCTGGGCGGCCACGACGGCACCAAGCCCACGCTCGACTATGACCCCGAAGAGGTCAAGCGTGCATTTTCCATCTCGACGACCATTGCGCCGATCGACTGGAAGGGTGCGCGCATCAACGTGCTCGATGCCCCGTGCTATCCCGATTTTATCGGCGACGCCTATGCCGCGATGAGCGTCTGCGAGACGGCTCTGTTTGTTGTCGACGCCGAGGCCGGCCCGCAGCCTACGACGGTTAAGCTCTGGTATGCCGCCGAGGACCTGCGTCTGGCGCGTGCGGTGTTCGTAAACCGTCTGTCGCGTTCCGAGGCCAGCTTTGCGACCACGATGGACCTGCTGCAGGAGCGCTTTGGTACGCGTCTGGGCGCCGTGACCCTTCCCTGGGGCGAGGGCGAGGACTTTGACGGCATCATCGACCTGGTGCGCATGAAGGCGCGCCATTGCAACGGCGCTGAAGCCGTTGAGTCGGAGATCCCCGAGGAGTATCGTACCCAGGCCGAACAGGCCCACGACCACCTGTGCGAACTCGTTGCCGAGGCCGACGATGAGCTGATGATGAAATACCTGGAAGGCGAGGAGACACTGACGCAGGAAGAGCTTGAGGGCTTGTTGTCCAAGGCGATCGCCGAGCGCATCTTTGTGCCGGTCTTTGCGGGCGATTGCATTAAGGAGCAGGGCGTCAACTCGCTGATGGACGATATTGCCACGTACTTCCCGGCGCCGACGGACTACGGCGAGATGCCGCTTATCGATGGCGATTCGCTCAAGATCTCGAGCGACGATGACCGCCCGGTGGCGTTTGTGTTTAAGACCCTGGCCGATCCGCAGCAGGGTCGCATCAGCTTTATCAAGGTGCTGACGGGTACGCTTGAGCCGGGCCTTGAGCTGGTCAATGCGCGCACGCGCAAGGGCGAGCGTCTGGCTCACCTGTATGTGATGTGCGGCCGCGACATGACCGAGGTCGGGCACGCGTATGCCGGCGATATCATCGTGGCGCCCAAGCTGGCTGCCGAGACGGGCGATACACTCTCGATTACCGGTAAGGTCGAGGCTGCGGCGTTTAAGTTCCCCAACTCGCAGTACCGTATCGCCATCGAAGCCGAGAACCGCGGCGACGAAGAGAAGCTCTACACGTTTATCGAGAAGGCTTGCAAGGCCGATCCGACCATGAGCATCGACCGCGACGAGGAGACCGGCCAGACCATTATCTCGGCGGTGGGCGAGGCACAGGTTTCGGTCCTGCTCAATCGTCTGGAGGACCGCACCAAGGTCGCTGCCAAGAGCGTGCCGATCCGTATCCCGTATCGCGAGACCATCCGCCGCACGGCAAGTGCCCAGGGTCGTCATAAGAAGCAGACTGGTGGTGCCGGTCAGTATGGTGACTGCTGGCTGCGTGTGGAGCCGATGATTACCGCCGACGGTACGAGCGACGGTTATGAGTTTGTGGACGAGGTCGTGGGCGGCCGCATTCCGCGCTCGCTGATCCCTGCCGTGGATAAGGGTGTTCAGGAGACTATGAAGGACGGCATCATCGCCGGCTACCCGCTCACGGGCATTCGCGTGGCTGTGTACGACGGCTCGTATCACAGCGTCGACTCCAACGAGATGGCGTTCCGCGCGGCGGCCCGCATCGGCCTGCGCAAGGCGTGCGCCGATGCCGACCCGGTGGTGCTGGAGCCCATCGAGGAAATCACGGTGACGATCCCCGAGAGCTACGCCGGCGCCGTGATGGGCGACATCTCGGCCTCGCGTGGTCGCGTGACGGGCATGGAGACCGATGAGCGCGGAGACACCGTGGTCATCGCCCAGGCGCCGCTGGCCGAGCTGACGGATTACTCGACGCGCCTGCGCTCTATCACGCGCGGCACGGGCGACTTTACCATGAAGCCCGCGGGCTATGAGCAGGTGCCTTATGACGTTCAGGCCAAGCTGGTCGAGCGCTATGAGGAGGGCCGCGCCAAGTAGCGTGTGACGTTGCCTGTAACATACGTGCCGATGCAAGGGCCGCTCTGGGTGATCCGGAGCGGCCCTTTTTGATCCCCGGTGGGGTTGCAAATCGGTTCTTGTCGTGGCTCGGGGCTAATCCCCCGAGGCCTGGTTGCGGCCGGTGGCGTAGTCGATCTGCACATGCGGCTGCAGGTTGTAGCAGTACACGTGGAAGCACAGTGTCTTGCCGTGGTCCTCGACCGACTGCGCCTCGAGGCGGACACCGCGGCAGACGAGTTCCTCTTCGTTGTACATGGGCGTGACGCGGTAGAGCACGTGGTTGCCCGTGTCGCGGATATAGCCGAGGATCTGCTCTTCGAAGGGCAACATGCCCGTCTCGTTGAGATAGCGCGTGCCGGTCAGGAGATTTTTGCGGTTGGCGTTTTCGCCGCAGAGCGACCAAGCGATAAGGTGGCAACGGTTATAGAGGCTCTGGCTCGGAATAAAGTCGTAGCGCTGCTGGTGCCATCCGGCGGGGTGGATACGCGAGATATCGCCGCGCTTGCCCTGACCGAGCGATTCGGGTCCTATGCAGGCGAGTGCTTTGCGGGTACGGCCCAGGCTGTCGAGCTTTGAGAACCTCTTAAAGCATCCTTCTTCGGTGGCCCGTTCGTATTCATCGAGCGTGAACGACGGTGTGCCGAGCGGATGCGTGCCGTCGGCGCGAAGGGTAACGTAGGGGTTGCCGGCGTAGTCGGGGATGCTGCTGAGATATACGCCGCGGGCGCGGTCGAGATCGGGGTTTTCGACCTCGTCGATGGGGGTGGCGTTCGAAGAGACATCGTCAACGGTGCCGGTCGTGGTGGATTCGGAGCCATCGCCGGTGCTTTGGCCGCCTTCGGAATCCGTGGAGCTTGCCGTTCCCGATTCGAGGCGGGCGACCAAGTCTTCCTCGTCGTCAGTGCGGCTGGGGCTCTCGCTTTGCTTCTCGGCCAGAGCTGACGCCTGCTCATCGCTTTGCGGCGAGAGCAGCTTGGGCGCCCCGTCGAGTGATCCCGTGAACAGCGCAAATCCCAGCACCACGGCGGTGCCGATGGAAAGTACTTGCTTGTAGGCGGACTTGCGCGACATGGGGGCTCCTGGTTAGTCGGTTGCGAATCTACCAGTCTAGCAGGAGCTGGCAGGGGCCGTTCTGCCGAACAAATACTCAAGATTTGGGACAAACGCTACTGATTCATTTGCCCCCATGTTGGGCTTATGGCTAGATTGTGGTGGAACCGAGCCAATTGAGCTTACATTCGAGAATGCGCTGCTCATCGGGCGTGCTGCTGCCATCGAGTAGCGAGAGGAGCATCTCGGCCGCTTCGCGGCGTTTCCCTGTTAAGGCCCGTGCGCCCCAGTTTTTGGCTAAATAGAGAGATGCGCTTTTCCGATGGGGTGGGTTTTGGAAAGCGCGCCCCGCTCCGGTGGCTCATTCCGGGACAGACTTTCCGGTTGGGCTTCAAGTGGAAAGCCTGTCCCATTCCGAGCAACTATTTTGGGACGGACTTTCCGCAAGGGGCTGCATTGGGCGAACTCGGCGCAAGATCATGGCTAGAATTTCGTCGCCGTTTGCGCTCGTTTATCTAAAGCGGACATATCGTTTTGGTTGAGAGCGGCTGACAGACAAGGGCGTCCGCATGGGTTGCGGGCGCCCTATTTTTACGGGTAAACGGTCGGAAAATTCAGGTGAACGGTCAAATCGGAACACATCAAACGAAATATCATACGGACAACCGAATATACGGACGTTTGTGATAACCTAGTTGTCGATCAAGAACGGCGACCGGCACCCCCTGTGCGGTCGCCGCTTGATACATCCAGTGGAGACAACAGGAGGCAAACACTATGTACGTAACCTTGCGCGAAGTCCTGGCAGAGGCCAACCAGCTCAACATGGCCGTTGGTGCTTTCAACACCCATAACCTCGAGATGTGCCCGTCGATTATTCGCGTCGCGGCTCGCCTGCACACCCCCGTGATTATCCAGACCTCCGAGGGCACCGCTAGCTATGTTGGTCATCGCAACCTGGTTGCTGTGTGCAAGTCCATGGCCGAGGAGTACGACGTCAACGTTGTTCTCCACCTCGACCACGCCAAGAACTTCGACGAGATCCGCAAGGCTCTCGAGGCTGGCTATAGCTCGGTAATGTTTGACGGCTCTGCGCTTCCCTTCAAGGAGAATATCCTTGGCACTAAGCGCATCGTCGAGATGGCTCAGGCCCACGGCGCTTCTGTCGAGGCCGAGCTTGGCACCGTCGGCGGTACCGAGGATGGCGTCGCTGTTGCCGACGCCGATGTGCGCTACACCGATCCCGAGCAGGCTGTCGAGTTCATCGAGAAGACCGGCATCGACGCCCTTGCCGTCGCTATCGGTACCAACCATGGTCAGTACAAGTCCAAGACCAGCATCTCCTTCGATCAGCTCGAGAAGATTCGCGATGCCGTGAACGGCTTCCCCCTGGTCATCCATGGTGGCACCGGTGTTAAGGACGAGGATGTTCGTCACGTCATCGACCTGGGTATCCGCAAGTTCAATGTTGGCACCGATCTGCTCGTCAACTGGAACAAGACCTCCAAGCAGTGCTATGACGAGCTCAAGGAGAACGCCTCCAACCGCAACATGGTTATGCCTGCTCAGAAGGCCGTCGAAGAGGTTGTCGAGCACCGCATCAGCCTGTTCAAGAATATCGTCGCTTAGGGACGAGGCGCACCGATGCAGATTACGGAGATGCTCAAGCGCGAAAACGTTCGCCTTGCCGATTCTGTCGATTCCTGGCAGGACGCGATCAAGCTTGCGATCGCCCCGCTCAGCGAGGGTGGTTACGTCGAGGATCGCTATGCGGATGAGATCATCCGTGCAACAAACGAGATGGGTCCCTACTACGTGCTCACCGAAGACGTTGCGCTGATTCACGGCCGCCCCGAAGACGGCTGCATTAAAGGTCAGCTTGCCGTGACGGTCCTGAAGAAGCCCGTTAAGTTTTCGGAAGACAGCTTTGATGTTCGTCTCTTGGTCGCACTTGCGGCCGAGGATTCTAATTCTCATATCGAGGCCATGCAGGTGCTTGCCGGCATCTTTATGGACGAAGATAAGATCGCGCAAATCGTCGCTTCGGATGACGCCGACGAGATTTATCAGGCATTTACGGGTGCGACGGCGTAAAACAACGCCGCTTGGTGCGGGCGAGTCCATGTATTCGTCCGCAATTAACCCGAGGTGGGGCGCGTGCCCCGAAAGGAAAGGAAATGAACATGGTCAAGATTTTGTGCTGCTGCGGCAATGGTCTTGGAAGCAGCTTTGCCTGCCAGATGGCTATTGAGCAGGTTATGAAGAAGCTCGGGGTCCAGTGCAAGATGGACCACGACAGTGTTTCCAGCGCCGCGGGTGCCTCCAAGGGCTTTGACATGATTGTCGCTGCCGAAAACTTCAAGACGCAGATCGAGAGCTACAACACCGGTCTTCCCTGCGTGTTCCTTAAGCGTCTTGTCGATAAGAAGGAAATCGAGGAGAAGTTGACTCCGGTGCTCAAGGAGATGGGCGTCCTAGAGTAAGGGTCTTTTCACCTAGATTGATAGAAATGTACATGAGAAAAAGGGGTGTACAACATGGCTGTTCTTGAGTTTATTATCAATAACATCCTGACGCAGGCCGCCGTTGTTATCGGTCTCGTCGCCTGCCTGGGCCTTGTGCTTCAGAAGAAGCCGGCCAACGACGTGCTGCTCGGCACGTTTAAGACGATGCTTGGCTTCCTTGTTCTGGCTGCCGGCTCGAGCGTCATGCAGGGGTCTCTTGCCTACTTTGGCGATATGTTCAACTCCGCCTTCGGCTTCAACGGCATGACCGCTGTCGTCGCTTCCATCGAGGGCATTAACGGTCAGGCAATGACCGACCTCGGCCTTGGTTCCGAGATCGCCATCTGCCTCGCTGGCATCTTCGTGGTGAACATCATCCTCGCTCGTTTCACCAAGTTTAAGTATGTGTTCCTGACTGGCCAGGCCCTTCTGTGGGAGTCCACGCTCTGCGTCGTGTTCGCCTTCTTCTGCGGCCTGCGCGGTATCCCCCTGATCGTCGTCAGCTCCATCGTCGGTGGTGCCTTCGCTACCCTCATGCCTGCCTTCGCTCAGCCCGTTGTCCGCAAGATCACCGAGTCCGATGACATTGCCCTGGGTCACTTCTGCACCTTTGGCTATATGTTCACCGCTCTTGTCGCAAGCATCACCAAGAAGCTCGCTGGCGGCAAGGAGTCCAAGTCCACCGAGGATCTCGAGATTCCGCAGTCCCTGTCCTTCCTCCAGGATACCTACGCTGCCGTCGGCCTGGTCATGATCGTTTTCTACCTGGTCGTCGCTGCTTTCGCTGGTCCCGCTGCTGCTGCTGACTACTGCGGCGCCACCAACTTCATGGTCTACGCTTTCCTCCAGGCCATGCAGTTCGTCGTTGGTCTGTACGTCCTGCTCGCCGGCGTCCGCCTGCTGCTCGCCGAGCTCGTCCCCGCCTTCCAGGGCATCTCGATGAAGCTCGTCCCCGATGCGCGCCCCGCTCTGGACTGCCCTGTCCTGTTCACCTATGCCCCTAACGCCGTTATCTTCGGCTTTGTGTTCACCACGCTTGGCTCGCTGATCGGCATGGCTATCACCGGCTTCATGGGCACCCTCGTCATCCCCGGCGTTATGTCCAACTTCTTCGCTGGCGGCACTGCTGGTATCTTCGGTAACGCCATCGACGGTCGTCGCGGCGCCATCATCGGCTGCATCTTCCACGGCATCTTCATCATGATCCTGCCTGCGCTCCTGTCCCCGATGCTCGCTCAGATTGGCTTCGTGAACATGACCTGCACCGACGTCGACACCGTCGTCACCGGCTTCTTCTTCATGGCCATCAAGTCCATCCTCAGCGTCTTTGGTATCGCATAAGGATTCTTGTAGCGCCTGACGAAGGTCCAAGTCTTTCTTCAAGGGGGTTGTTCCTGTGCCTGGTCCCCGGCAGGGGAACAACCCCTTTCGTTTATTACTGCTAGTGGAGGTTTCCAATGGGTTTGTTTGGATTTGGCAAGAAAAAGGAGAAGGTGGCCTCCGCTGCAGCCGAGACCGCACCCGTTCTCGATCGAGATGCCGTTCTCGACGCCGTTAAGGCAAAGCGTTCCGAGCTCGAGGGCAAGGAGGGCGTCGCTGCCGCAAACGTTCTAAACGAAATTGGCAAGCTTTATGCCGATGCCAACATGGTCGACGAGGCCGTTGAGGCATACGAGCAAAGTCTGGAAGCCAATCGCACGATGGGCAAGGCGTCTGCGGCACTGGTTAAGCTTTACAACAAGAAGCGTGCGGCTGCCGCCGAAGCGAAAGACGATGAGGCTATCAAGTATTACATGGACAAGGTTACCGAGATGCTTGCCATCTCCAAAGACCAGCTTCGTGGCAAATAATCGGGTAGTAAGAAGGGTTTCCTAGCATGGAAAAGACGCTGATTTTGCTTGCCGGGCCTCCGGCTACGGGCAAAACCGATTTGGCTGATCGCATCAAGGCTCGCCATACATCCGAGAGCTTTTTGAGCGTATCGCTTGATGACGTTAAGGAAGAGTATTGGGATACGTACGGCTTTAACAATGCCGAGGAAAAGGCACAGGTTGATGCGAACGCTCTTCAGGAGTGGTTCCGTCGCCTCGATGTCGCCATGGCGGATGGGCCGCAGATTATGTGCGATTATCCGTTCTCTGCCAAGCAGCACGACAGGCTCGCCGAGTTGGCGGACAAGCACGGCTACCGTGTGCTCACGATTCGCCTTGTCGCCGATCCCGTTATGATTAGCAAACGCTACCGTGCTCGCGATCTTAAGCCGACGCGTCATCTTGCGCACATTGTGACGCATTATCACAAGGGCGATGTGCTCGAGGATCGTAGCAAGGGCGACGACCTGGTCGATCTGGATATCCTTGTCGACCGCATCAAAAACCGTGGCTATGATACGTTTGAGCTGGGTCATACCATTGAGCTTGACGTGACCAATGTCGATGCCGTTGATTATCCGGGCTTTTTGGCCAAGGTTGATGAGTATCTGGATGATCCCTCGTCGGTTGCCGCCATTGCCGCCAAGGCGGGGGCAGAGCTTACCGATGAGGACCTCTGCTCGCGCATCGACTATACATTGCTTAAGCCGACGGCGACCTGGGATCAGATTGATGCCATTTGCGCCGAGGCATTCGAGTGCGGTTGTGCCAGCGCATGCATTCCGCCTTCGTATATCGCCCGTGCTCACAAGGCCTATCCCGACCTTTCGCTTACCACGGTCATCGCTTTCCCGCTTGGCTATATGACGAGCGCCGCGAAAGCCGTCGAAGCGGCCGATGCCTACGCCAACGGTGCCTCCGAAATCGACATGGTGATCGATCAGGGTATGGTTAAGGCCCGCGACTACCAGGCGATTGAGGACGATATTCGAGCCGTGCGCGAGGCTGTGCCCAATGCGACGCTCAAGGTCATTGTCGAAACGTGCTATCTGGCGCAGGAAACCAAAAAGCCGATCTGCCATGCGGTCGAGGCTGCCGGTGCAGACTTTATTAAGACGTCTACCGGTTTTGGCACGGCTGGCGCTCAAGTTGAGGACGTCTATCTGTTTGCTCAAGAGCTGGGCGGGCGTGTAAAGGTCAAGGCATCGGGCGGCGTGCGCACGAAAGAAGACCTTGCGCTTATGTCGGGCGCTGGTGCCGATCGTATCGGCGCGAGCGCCAGCCCACGCAAGCTTTTCGGCGCACGCTAGAGGCGGCTTGGGGCATTCTTTGCATAAAGAATGCCCCAAGATAGTGGCGAGTTGGTGAAGCATGCTCGGCTGGAGTGAATTATGCGCGGGCGGCGTTATCGATGTGAGTCTTTTAAGATTTTGCGGTTAACATTTATTAAAAGACAGCATCTGATATCAAGGAGTTAAAGAACTGGTCCAGATAGGGGAGGGATGATGACCGATACGTCTGAGCTCGATTTTAGCGGCAAGGAGCAGCTGTATTCTCAGCTGTACGATATCCTGTTCCAGGGAATTACGAGCGGTGCCTACAAGATTGGTGACTACATTCCCTCCGAAAGCGATCTTATGAAGCGCTATGACGTTTCGCGTGCAACGGCGCGCAAAGCGATGGAGCTGCTTTCTAATAATGGCTTGATTAAGAAGAAGCGCGGACGCGGATCAGAGGTTGTTGCTAACGTGCCACTCAGCTCGCCCAAGCGCGTCTCGAGCTATATCAAAAAGAATGTGGACGAGTTTGCAGTGCCTCAAAAACGTTTGATTGAGTCTGGCGTTGTAGCCATGCCTCAACACGTTGCCCACGAGCTGGGCTTGGCTGAGGGCACAAAGGCCTTTTGCCTTCGCCGCGTACGCGTGTCGGGCGACCGCCCATTCTATCTGGAGACGATTTATTACGAAGACGGTTATGTTCCGCATATTGCGGAGCGCGACTTTTCCAAGGAATCGCTTCGCTCTTACCTCAATAACTCGTGCGATATTCGCTGGAGCCGTGTGAGCCAAAAGATTGGAGCTTGCGTTGCTACCGACGAGCAGGCCGAGCTTTTGGGCATCAGCGCCGGTGCTCCGCTGCTTAACATTACGAGGGTTTCTCATGACCAGCAGAATGTGTCCCGTGAGTATGTGGAGTCGTTCTACCGTGCCGACCTCTACCACCTCGAGATCGAACTCAATTAAGGGGCTCTCCGTTCCACTCTGATGCGGCGGCGCTTTTGACAAACAATTCAGTCCGTACATTTCTATATCATCATGTATGTAAGGAGTACATTATGGCAATCAAGGTATTTGCCGACGGTGCCAATCTCGAGGGCATGCTCGACATGGCCGAGAACGGTAACGTTCAGGGCTTTACGACTAATCCCTCGCTTATGAAGGCGGGCGGCGTGACCGATTACCGCGAGTTCGCCAAGACCGTGCTCGAGCACATCACCGATGTCTCGGTTTCGTTTGAGGTCTTTGCGGACGATGAAGCGGGCATGGAGGCCGAGGCTCGCGAGATTGCGACTTGGGCTGACAATGTGTATGTCAAGATTCCGGCTCTCAACACCAAGGGTGAGTCGACCGCGGCGCTCGTTAAGCGCCTTTCTGCCGACGGCATCAAGGTAAATGTTACGACGATTTTTACTCCCGAGCAGGTCGATGAGTTTGTGGACGCTGTCTCCGCTGAGACGCCGTCTATCATCTCTATCTTCGCCGGCCGTATTGCCGACACCGGCGTTGATCCGCTGCCGTTGATGGCTGAGTCTGTCAAAAAGGCCGCGGCAAAGCCGCAGTGTGAGGTGCTCTGGGCGTCTACCCGTGAGCTGCTGAATATCTATCAGGCCGAGTCCGTGGGGTGCCAGATCATTACCGTTCCCAACGGCATTCTGGCCAAGCGCAAGAACGTCGGTAAGGACCTCATGGAGTACTCGCTCGACACCGTTAAGGGTTTCGCGCGTGATATCGAAACGCTTGGATTCCACATCCTGCCGTAACTGGACAAGCCGAGTTGTCTATATCGGTTGATGCAGAAGGAGTAAGGGTCGTCGTTGCCTGTACGGCGGCGACCCGTAATGCCCCAAGTTGGCAAAGGCTCCTGGCTTTTGTTGACTTGGGGCTTTTGTGTTTTAGGGTGAAATTTCCGTCTGGCACGCCATCTGAAAATTGAAGATCGCAGGCGGTGCCGTCTGTACCGTGGGTATCGCCCACACGTATATGGCTCAGAAGACGATTCAAAATGAATGCGCCGCTTGTGGCATTGAGCACAAGGCTGAGGCCCAGGGCGGCCTGGGTTTCGAGAAGGAGCTGACGCGGGAAGACATTGACTCCGCCGACATCGCGACCGTGCCTATGACCGCGCTCAAGAAGTGGCTGCACCACACGCTGGCCGATCAAAGTCTCGTCTCCTTCGAGGCTGACTGGAAAAAGGTCGTCGCGCGGGCTTAAACGAGTGAATTGTCCCGGCATCGCATCATCCAGTGCCGGGGTTGTTCTCAAGAGAGGAATTCGTATGACCAACCAGGAACTGGCGAAGGTCGCCAATGAGGTCAGGAAGGGTGTCGTGACTGCGGTTCACGCCGCCAAGTCGGGGCATCCGGGCGGATCGCTTGGCGCCGCCGACATTATGACCTACCTCTACTTTGAGGAAATGGATGTCGACCCGGCGAATCCGAGCCGCGCCGAGCGCGATCGCTTTGTGCTCTCCAAGGGACACTGCGCTCCGGCGCTCTATGCCGTGCTCGCCGAGCGCGGGTTCTTTCCCAAGGAGGAGCTCGAGACGCTCCGTCGTATCGGCAGCCGCCTGCAGGGCCATCCCAATATGAATGACACGCCGGGCGTCGACATGTCGACCGGATCGCTCGGTCAGGGTATCTCCGCCGCGGTTGGAATGGCACTCGCCGCAAAGCGCTGGGGTGACAGCTACCGCGTCTACACGCTGTTGGGCGACGGCGAGTGCGAGGAGGGCCAGGTGTGGGAGGCGGCCATGTTCGCCGGCAACCACGACTTGGATAACCTCGTCGCTATCGTCGATCACAATGGCCTGCAAATTGACGGCAGTATCGACGAAGTTAACTCGGCTATGCCGCTTGCCGACAAGTTCCGCGCCTTTAAGTGGCATGTGATCGAGCTGGCCGACGGTAACGACATGGCGCAGATTGCCGCCGCCTTTGCCGAGGCTCGCAAAGTGAGCGACTCGCCTGTGGCCATTATCGCCGAGACGGTGAAGGGCAAGGGCGTCTCCTTTATGGAAAATCAGGTGGGCTGGCACGGCAAGGCACCCAACGATGAACAGTTTGAGCAGGCCATGGCCGAGCTCGCAGCAGCAGGGGAGGAGCTCTAATGGCAGAGGTCAAAAAAGTCGCCACGCGCGTTAGCTATGGCGAGGCACTTGTCGAGCTGGGCAATGAGCGCGATGACTTTGTGGTCCTCGATGCCGACCTGGCCACCGCAACGCAGACCGGTAAGTTCAAGGCTGCGCACCCTGAGCGCTTCTACGACGCCGGCATTGCCGAGGGCAACTTGATGGGGCTTGCCGCTGGCATTGCGACCACGGGTCACGTCGCCTTTGCGAGCACCTTTGCCATGTTCGCCGCTGGCCGCGCGTACGAGCAGGTACGTAATTCTATCGGCTATCCGCACCTCAACGTCAAAATCGGCGCCACGCATGCGGGTGTCTCGGTCGGTGAAGACGGCGCCACACATCAGTGCTGCGAGGACATTGCGCTCATGCGCACGATCCCAGGCATGACGGTGATCGTTCCCGCCGATGACATCGAGGCTCGCGCTTGCGTACGCGCCGCCTATGAGTTTGAGGGACCGGTCTACATGCGCTTCGGCCGTCTGGCAACACCGGTCATCAACGACCATGAGGACTATGAGTTCAAGATCGGTCGCGGCGTGGTCGTGCGCGAGGGATCCGATGTGACCATCATCGCGTGCGGCCTCATGGTCGCCGAGGCGCTTGAGGCTGCCGAGGCCCTCGCTGCCGATGGCATCGATGCCGAGGTCATCAACATGCACACGATCAAGCCGCTTGATGAGCGCCTGGTGGTTGCCAGCGCCAAGAAGACTGGTCGCGTGGTCACCGCCGAGGAGCATTCGATTATCGGTGGTCTTGGCGAGGCCGTGGCCTCGGCACTCGCGGAGCAGCATCCGGTGCCGATGCGTCGCGTCGGCGTGCGCGATGTGTACGGCGAGTCCGGCCCTGCGGTCGATTTGCTGCACAAGTACGGTTTGGACGCCGACGGTATCGAGGCTGCGGTCAGGTCCGTGTTGTAAGGAAGGTTCCCACGGGGTTTGTATCTGCCAACCAACTGACAATCGGGTATAC
Source organism: Collinsella sp. TF09-1AT (assembly GCF_003436895.1). Taxonomy (NCBI): domain Bacteria; kingdom Bacillati; phylum Actinomycetota; class Coriobacteriia; order Coriobacteriales; family Coriobacteriaceae; genus Collinsella; species Collinsella sp. TF09-1AT. The sequence continues at coordinate 183,527 of NZ_QSRC01000003.1, forward strand.
CGCCGCCTCGCACGAGGACGCCCTGCATTATTTGTCCGAGCAGGCCGTCGATCTCGGCTTTGCCGATGACGCATCTGCCGTAGAGGCTGCCTTTATTGCTCGCGAGAACGAGGCCGAGAGTGGCCTTGTCGCCGGTTTTGCCGTTCCGCATGCCAAAAGCGACGCGATCCATAAGCCGGGCGTTGCCGTGCTCAAGCTGGCCGAGCCCGTCGAGTGGCCGAGCTTCGATGGCGTGCCCGTCGATGTTGCGCTTGCACTGTACGTGCCCGCCGGCGAAGCTGGAACCACGCACTTGCGTCTGCTCTCCAAGGCTGCCGTGATGTTGATGGACGCCGGCTTCCGCGACAAAGTGCGCGCGAGCGCCGATCCCGCCGAGATCGCGGAGCTTATTAACGCCGGGCTCGAGGGTTAGAACGAGCTCTCCGTTCCATTAATCGATCCTTCTCCAAGGAAAAGGACCGCGACGCTATAGGCGTCGCGGTCCTGTCTGCGTTTCCCCAGATAAAACCTGCCAAAATAAACCTGTCCCCTTTCAGCAGCTTGGCGCGATATGCTATATACGTTATATACAAGTTGGAAAGTGTGGTAGAGTGGCGGCAATACAAGCCGGCGAAGGGGGTCGATATGATCAAGGCTGTCATTTTTGACATGGACGGAACGCTGGTCGATACCGAGCGTTTGGACGTGAGGGCATGGAAGGTGGGCGCTGCCGAGCTGGGGATTGCGATTGATGATGCGCTGGTCCATCAGTTTATCGGTCGCTCGATGCCTGATGTCAGGGACATCCTTGAGGAGCATTACGGCAGCCGCGAAATCGTCGAGACGGTCGAAGCCCACTACAGGGATGCTCTCGACGAGATGGTCAAGACCGATCTGGAGCTTAAGGCCGGCGCCGCCGAGTGCCTGGACGAACTGCTGGCTGCGGGCTATCACGTGGGCCTCGCGACGTCGTCGCGCCGCGTTGCGGCCGAGCGCAACCTTAAGACGGTCGGCCTCTTTGATAGGTTTGAGACGGTGACCTGCAACGAGGATACCCTGAACGGCAAGCCCGATCCCGAGATCTACCTGCTCGCCTGCGATCGCGCGGGCTTTGCTCCCGAGGAATGCGCCGTGGTCGAGGACTCACGCAACGGCTGCGTCTCAGGCATCACGGCCGGCTGCCATGTCTTTGCCGTCCCCGATATCGTGCCGTTGCCGCAGGACGTGGCGGACGGCTGCGAGGCCGTGCTCGATACGCTGTTCGATCTGACGGCGGCGGTCAGGGCCGTGCGCTAAAGGTATGCGCCGAGGCTGATGACGGTGGCTTCGGCGTGGCCCCGCTTGCGTTTTCCCAGATAAAACCTGCCAAAATAAACCCGTCCTCTTTTGGCGGGTTGGCGGGGGAATGCCCGCCGCAACTTATGGCACGGTTGGGATGTGTACGCTTTAAAGAGCGGAGCCCATGGTTAGAGAGATGCGCTCGTCTCTCTAAACGTCTCTCTAAAGAGAACGTCGGTTAGAGAGATGGCCTTAGGTAATCTAGCAGTGAATTCGATACATCTCTCTAAATTTCTCTCTAAAAGAAGGTGCTCATCTCTCTAAAGTTAGAGAGATATACTAAGCTTTAGAGAGATAAATCTATTGTTTTAGAGAGACGGAATGCCAATGCTGTTGGATGAACCTCTTGGCCTTATCGTTGAGCGCCTTCGCAGGCGGGGGACCGATGACGCATCGGTAGAAGTTAAAGCCTGCACGAATAAATTGAGTGCAGACGTATGGGAGACAGTGAGTGCTTTTGCGAACACTGCGGGCGGGCTCATTATTTTGGGCCTGAACGAAGCCGAAGGATTTGTTCCTTCTGCCAACTTTGCTATCGACAGGGTGCGCGACCAGTTTGTTTCGGGTATCGGAGACGGAGGCTCAGCGGCGGTGGTGACCCATGCGCCACTGTATGAGCTTGATCGAGGCGAGGTCGACGGGCTCCAGGTACTTCTGGTGCGCATCTTTGAACTTGAGCTCAAAGCGAAGCCATGCTATATCGGCGCGCGCGGCGTGCAGAACGGTAGCTACAAGCGCGTGGATGATAAAGATATCAAGATGTCGCCCGCTGAGCTATATGAGCTACAGAGTGCGTTGCTTCCGAGCGATGCAGACGGTACGGTGGTTTCGGAGGCAACAGTCGAGGATTTGGATCCAGATGTCGTGCGGTCCATTATCGCAAATCGCCGGCTGCAGACCCCGCGCGTTTTGCGCGGGGCCGATACGCTGGAAAAGCAGCTGGCCAGACTCAATATCACTACAAAGGATGGAGCTGTGAAGCTCGCGGGGCTGCTGTCGGCGGGAATCTACCCCCAGCAGTTCTATCCTAAGCTGATGATCGATGTCGCCGTTCATTCCGATGTGGAAAAATCTGCTCCTGGGCAACCCCGGTTTATTGACCGCCAGTTGTGCGATGGCCCGATTCCGGCTTGCATCGAAGATGCCCTCGCTGCGATCGGACGAAACTTGCGCAAAGCGGCGATAGTGCGAGGCGCTGGTAGAAGGGAAGATTGGGAAGTACCCCAGGAGGTTTTGCGCGAGGCCTTGGCGAATGCCTGCATCCATCGAGAGTATTCGCCCATGTTTGTGGGGCAGGCCGTGAGCGTCGATATCTACCCAGACAGAATAGAGATCAAAAACCCCGGCGGGCTTTGGGGCGGAAAGACGGTGGACAATCTTGCGGACGGGGAATCGCGCTGCCGAAACCCAAAGCTCATGAGTCTGATGGGGGCGACGCCGTTAGAGCATGCTGAGGGGGCTGTTGCGGAAAGTCAGGGATCTGGCATCCCGGCTATGATTCGCGAGATGGAGTCTCGTTCGCTTGGCAGGCCGAAATTTATCGTTAAGGCCGATTCGTTTACGGTGCTGCTTTCCCGGCACGGGGCGGAGCTTGCTGAAAACCGCATGTGGATTCAGGGCCATGTGGACACCGAACTGACGCATCGCGAGGAAACATTGCTCATGTTTATGCGGGAGCATGGGTGCGTATGCGATGTTCAAAAAATACGAGAGGCTTTGAAGTGGGATTCGGATGACATTCGCCTGATCTGCGGGGGCCTTGTCGATAAACATGTCCTGTCAAAATGTGGCAAAGACACGTTTGAAATTATCGATATGAGCAGAGAATTGTCAGCTTCGACGGCGGATAGGATCCTGGAGGCTCTCAGCGCCGGAATGGATATGACGGCGCGAGAAATAGCGGTTGCATCGGGGGTTAAGATTTCGTCCGTCCGTTACCATCTGCCAAAAATGGCGGATAAAGGACTCATTGAAGTAATGGGTTCATCGACGAGCCGCAACCGCCGCTATCGGAAGAGGTAGATGTGGCTGAGTCGCCTCTCTAGTGTCTCTCAAAGATAGATGGATGCTAGAGAGGCGGTTGCCCTGCGATATTTCCCCAGATAAAACCTGCCAAAATAAACCTGTCCCTTTTTGGTAGGTTAAACGGCGTAACTTAAAGGTTCATGTTGCCGTGGATGTAGGGGGTGACCTCGGGGAAGATGTGGGCGCAGCCCAGCTCGCGCAGCGCGGACTCGATGGCGGCGGGCAACGGGGTCTTGCCCTCGCCGTCGACGGCGGCACTGCCGAGGGCGGCAATCTTAGCGAGATCTGCGGGAGCGGCTTCGATATGCATGCAGCCGCCGACGAGGCGTGCGCGGACCTGGTCCAGGCCAAGGTCGTGCAGGTAGTCCTCACAGGTGCGGATTACATCGACCTTCTCGCGCGTGAGCTCCTCGCCCGTGGGGACACGCGTGGCCAGGCAGGCTCCTGCCGGCAGGTTCCAGACGGGGTATCCCCAGGCGCGCAGCAACTCGCGCTCCTCGTCCTTGGTAAAGCCGACCTCCATGAGAGGGGAGCGTACGCCGAGCTCCTGGGCAGCGCGCATGCCGGGGCGGTAGTCGCCGCGGTCGCTTGCGTTGCTGCCGTCGATGACGGTGGGAAAGCCCAACGACTTGGCGTGGTTGACGATGGCGGTAAAGCCGGCGCGCTTGCAGTGGTAGCAGCGGTCGGCATCGTTGCAGGCTACTTGGGGGAGCCGCAGCTGATCGACCGAAAGATTGAGCACGGGGAGCTTAAAATGCGGCCCCCCATCGGCCTGCCCGTGAACGGACCGCTCAAACGAAGCCTGCTCGGGCGTGCCGATGAGCGGCGTGGTGAGGTGAACGAGAAGCGTGTCGGCAGGCATGATGCGGGCGCAGACCGCGGCCAGAAAGCTGCTGTCGACGCCGCCGGAAAAGCCAATGGCGACGCGTCCGTATGCCAAAAGCAGCTGCTCGAGCGCTGTGAGTTTGTCCTGAAGCCCCTCTGCAGGTGCGGTGGTGTCTGAAAGCATGAATCGATCCTTGCCGTTGAGTACTCGGTCGAAAACTATAATCCTACCGAGCCGCTTGTCATAAGACTTCTATCTATGTAACGAAAGTGCAATATGCTATATACGTTATATACAAGTCTACAGGTGCGGTAAAGTTGCGGGAGTACAGAAGCGCGAAGCGATGGGGGACCGATATGATCAATGCCGTTATTTTTGACATGGACGGAACGCTGGTCGATACCGAGCGTTTGGGTATCAAGGCGTGGAAGGCGGGCGCGGCCGAGCTGGGATTCGCGATTGATGATGCGCTGATCCATCAGTTTATCGGTCGTACGCTGCCCGACGTCATGGGCATCCTTGAGGAGCATTACGACAGCTGCGAAACCGCTGAGGCAATCTATCGTCGCCATAGGGAGATTCGCGACGAGATGGTCAAGACCGACCTGGAGCTTAAGGCCGGCGCCGCCGAGTGCCTCGACGAGCTGCTGACCGCGGGCTATCACGTGGGCCTTGCGACGTCGTCGCGCCACGTCACGGCCGAGCGCAACCTTAAGACGGTCGGCCTCTTTGACAAGTTTGAGACGGTGACCTGCGGCGAGGACGTCGTGCGCGGCAAGCCCGACCCCGAGATGTACCTGCTCGCCTGCGAGCGCGCGGGCTTTGCTCCCGAGGAGTGCGCCGTGGTCGAGGATTCCCGCAACGGCTGCGTCTCGGGCATCACGGCCGGCTGCCACGTCTTTGCCGTTCCCGACATCGTGCCGCTGCCGCAGGACGTGGTGGACGGCTGCGAGGCTGTGCTCGATACGCTGTTCGATCTGACGGCCGCGGTCAAGGCCGTGTGTTAGCGTTCGCACGCGAGTCGCCATGCCCCGCGCCCGATCCCGCAGGACGGCGACGGCAACGGCGCCTGCGCGGAGGCGCTGACGCGGTCAGCCCCTCTTATCACGCCAAGATTGCTGTTTTGGCCGATAAGAGGGGCATTGTGCTTTAAGCGACTGGGGCTGCGGCCTTGGTAAGGAGCTGGCGGAGAGTTATGACGCTACAAGTTACTCCAGGAGCCAGTCGATCACGTTGCGCTTGCGGACTCCTTCGTAGTTCGCGTCCGCAAATAGCGTGTCGAGCGTAAGAAGCGTCTTGGGGTAGTTGTCTCGGACTTTCTTAAAGGGGGCCAACTCTCGATTGAGGGTGGTTTCGTCGAGCGTTGTGGCTGAAACCTGAAAATAGGCTGTCTCGTCTGAGTTTAGGGCAACAAAATCGATTTCCCCGCCGTCGATATCGCCCACGTAGACGTCGTATCCACGACGTAGGAGCTCGAGATAAACAACATTTTCGAGGATATGACCGATATCGCTGCTTTGGGTTTTGACAAGAGCGCCTCTAAGTCCAAGGTCAACGGCGTAGTATTTGCCGTTTGTTGAAAGAAGCTGCCGACCGCGCACGTTATAGCGCGGAGCAAAGTACAGCACAAGGCTGTCTGTTAAGCCTTTGAGGTACTTGGCTACGGTTTTCTGGTCGGTTTTGTTGCCGTTGGATGAGAGCGTGTCGGAGATTTTTTTAATCGAGATCCGGTTTCCAATGCTATGGAGTAGGAACTTGGTGATATCGCGCAGGGTTGGGACGTCCGAGACCTTCAGGCGTTCGATAACGTCGCGTATGACGATGGTATCGTAGAGGCTCATAAGATAATCGCGCGCCTGGGGTCCCTGAATACCCGTCTCGGCGATAAAGGGAAAAGAGCCCCGGGTGATGTACTCGTCAAACAACTGCGCGGGAGCCTTTCCGTCATTGGTTTTTGCCGAGCAAAACTCTTTAAAGGATAGGGGCAGCATCTTGAGCTCTACGTAGCGACCGGAGAGCAAAGTAGCCAGCTCGCTCGAGAGCAGATAGGCGTTGGAACCGGTTATGTAGAGGTCGACATTGTCCTTGATAAAAAGACTGTCGACGGCTTTTTCGAAATGCTCGACGTGCTGTATCTCGTCCAGAAAAACGTAGTTCATCTTATCGGGGACGAGTCTGGCGGAAATGTAGTCGTATAGTGCTCTATATGACGTAAGCGACTCGAACTCCAGGTCTTCAAAGTTGAGGGATATAACCTGGTCACCTGTGATTCCATAATCGCGCAGGTAGCTACGGTAGATTTCGAATAGCTTTGATTTGCCGGACCTTCGCACGCCCGAAACGACCTTGATGACGTGCGAGTCTTTCCACGAAATGAGCCAGTCGAGGTACTGTTTGCGATCAATCAGATTCATGAAACCCCTTTCTTGGCGAGAAAAAACTGGAGCAAAATCAATACTTATAGGAAATATCTAAAAATATGGAATTGAGTCTATTTTAACAAAATAGTTAATGAAAATTGGATTACATTCCATAAATATCCGTAGCCGCAGGTCCGGCTAAACGGGGGGCGCATGGGGCCAGTAAAAAACGCCGCAGCGGGCCTGTTTCCGTTGCGGCGTTTTTTTGTTACAAGTAGGCGCCCAGGTTGATGTCGGTTGTCGGGACCATGGGTTGGCCCGTCGGGTGCGGCTTGGCATTTTGGGTGCTTACGCGCTCGAGCAAGAAGGGACGCACGAGCTCCTGACGGTTAATGTCCTCGTTGGCCGTGACCGTGGTGACGGTGCGCGCGGCGGAGCCGATGCGGACTCGTTTGGTCTTGGCGACAGGTTTATCCTCGATTTGTTCCATGAGCAGCTGCACGCCCTTGCGGCCAATTTCATAGCCCGGCGGCGCCACGGTGGTAAGGGGAACCGACCCGCTCCATGCAAGGGGGTTGCCGTCGCAGCCGGCCACACGGACCTGCTCGGGGACGAAGATGCCTTTGTCGGTCAGCGCCGAGATAACGCCCGAGGCCAATACGTCGGTCAGGCCGATGACAAAATCGGGGCGCTCGTCAGCAGGGCGTTCGGCAATCTGGGTACCGATGCCGTAGCCGTCGGCTGCGGTATTCCACTCTCCGGCATCGATGACCTCAATTTTGATATCGGGATGCAGGGCAAGTGCTTTGTGGATGCCAAGGACGCGCAGGGTGAGCTGCATAAATGCCGCTCTGCCCACAACGGTGATATGGCGTGCGCCGCGGGCGATGGCGAGCTCGGCGATAATGCGCCCCTGTGCCTCGTTGTCGGCGGCCACGTAGTAACCGGGTTCTGAACAATGGACGTCCAGATGGACGATGGGGACGGGAATCTTGGTCATGGCGGGGTACCAATCGGGGGACGCCATGGGCTGAACCATGACGCCGGACATCTGCGTGCCCATAAAATAGCGCAGGTAATGGTCCTCGAGAATGTCGTCGTTATCGGCGTTGGCGATGAGCAGGTCGTAACCGTGTTTGCGTGCCTCGTTGTGGGCACCGCTGGCAATTTGGAGCGAGAAGCCGTGGTCGAGGCGGGGGAGAACCAAGCCAAAGGACTTGGTGGTGCCGCCTGCGAGCTGGCGGGCGCTTTGGTTGGGCAGGTAGCCCAGGCGATTGATGGTCTCGTTGATGAGTTTGAGGGTCTCGGGGCGCAGCTTTTCGGGGTGGTTGAGCGCGTTGGATACCGTGCCCAGCGAGACCCCCGCTTCGCGCGCGACGTCGCTGATTTTTACCTTTGCCATACCGGCCCCTTTGATGCGTTTCAAGTACAAGGCAGATTGTAGCATCGCCCGCCCCTAGGGTGTCAAAACCTGCCAATTAGGGACAGGTTTATTTGGCAGGTTTTATCTGGGCAAACGCCGTTGCCAGCGCGACCACCACAAAGGTGCCTGTCCCCATTGTGGTGGTTTGGACCGGCTGGGCATGTGTGCATCGGGTGGTATCTAAGTTGAGATACCACTTCTGGTATATCAGCTTGCGCTTGCGTGAGTACAATACTCGAACGTTATACGTCTCAGCGCCCCCTGCGCGTGGACGTCTTGCAGTCACGCGAACGAAGGGATTTATCCTATGTGCGGAATTGTCGGCTACACCGGCTCTGATATTGCAAAGAACATCCTGGTCACGGGCCTCAAGCGCATGGAATATCGCGGCTATGACTCCTCGGGCGTTGCGCTCGAGGTGGGCGAGGGCGCCGCGGCTCACCTCGACGTCATCCGCCGCGTGGGCAAGGTCGCGGGCCTGGAGAGCGAGCTTTCCAATATCGACAGCGACGCTACCTGCGGCATCGGCCATACCCGCTGGGCTACCCACGGCAAGCCCTCCGTCGTTAACGCCCATCCTCACACCAGCTGCGACGGTCGTATCGCCATCGTCCACAACGGCATCATCGAGAACTTCGCTGAGCTGCGCGAAGAGCTGGATGGCCGCGGCCACCACTTTAAGAGCGAGACCGATACCGAGGTCTTCGCGCATCTGATCGAAGAGGCCTATGCCGAGACACACGACCTGATGGCCTCCGTGCGCGAGGCTTGCACCCACGTGGTCGGTGCCTATGGTCTGGCCGCTGTGTGCGCTGACGAGCCCGGCGTGATCGCCGTAGCCCGCAAGGATTCCCCGATTGTGGTCGGCGCAGGCGAGACCGGCGCCTATGTCGCCTCCGACGTCATTGCACTCATCGACGCCACCCGCGATGTCGTGGTGCTCGAGGACGGTCAGTTTGCCAAGCTCACGCCCGCAGGCGTCGAATACACCGACGAGGCCGGCAATGTTATCGAGCCCAAGGTCACTCACATCGACTGGGATCTGGACATGGCCGAAAAGGGCGGTTATCCCGACTTCATGCTCAAGGAAATCCACGAGCAGCCGCGCGTCGTGCGCGACACGCTGGTCGGTCGTATGACGCCAGCCGGCGAGCTCGACATCGACGAGCTGGGCCTTTCGCTCGAGGAGCTCAACGACATCGACCGCGTCTACGTGATCGCTTGCGGCACCAGCTATCACGCTGGCCTCATTGCTAAGAATCTCATTGAGGGCTGGGCTCGTATTCCTACCGAGGTCGAGGCGGCAAGCGAGTTCCGCTACCGCAACCCCATCATCACGCCGACGACGCTTGTTGTGGCCGTGTCCCAGTCGGGCGAGACGGCCGATACCCTTGCCGCCATTCGCGACGCGCGCATCAAGGGTGCCAAGGTCTTCGGCATCACCAACGTGGTGGGCAGCCCGGTGGCGCGCGAGAGCGACGGCGTCATCTATACCAAGGCCAACAAGGAGATCGCGGTCGCCTCGACCAAGAGCTTTATCGGCCAGGTTGTGAGCCTGACGCTGCTGGCGCTGCTGCTGGCGCAGGTCAAGTACCGCCTGACCACCAAGCAGGCGCGCATGCTGTTCCGCGAGCTTTCCGATACGGCAGAGCAGATCCAGTGGATTCTGGACACGCAGACCGAGGCCGTGCACGAGGCCGCCCTGCTGTGCAAGGGCGCGCAATCGGCGCTGTTCGTGGGCCGTGGCATGGGTGCCGCTATCTCCTACGAGGGCGCGCTCAAGCTCAAAGAGGTCAGCTACCTGCACGCCGAGGCCTACGCCGCCGGTGAGATGAAGCACGGCCCCATCGCCCTGATCGACCCGGGCTTCCCTGTCATCGCCGTGGCCACCAAGAGCGCCACCTACGACAAGACCGTGTCGAACCTTATGGAGTGCAAGGCGCGGGGTGCCAAGGTCATCGTCGTTGCCACTGAGGGCGACGAGGAGATCAACAAGATCGCCGATTGCATCATCCGCGTGCCGGCAGTCCGCGACGTGTTCAGCCCCATCACGGCGAGCGTCCCGCTGCAGCTGCTCGCCCGCGAGGTCGCCATCCTGCGCGGATGCGACGTCGACCAACCCCGAAACCTGGCGAAAAGCGTTACTGTCGAGTAGCGGATGTTCCGGCGTTCCAACAGCCAAGGCCCGGCTCCGCGTCATCAGACGGAGCCGGGCCTTTTTGTACGGAGAAACCACCACAAAGGTGCCTGTCCCCTTTGTGGTGGTTTTGGCAGGTTAGCGGAGCTTGCTGGTCTCGAAGTACTCGGGATACTGGTCCAGAATCTCGGTCTGGTTGCGGAACATCATGTGCAGGTGCTTGCTCACCAAAAAGCGCGCCTCGATGGGGTCGCGTCCGGCAATAGCGCGGCGGATTTGCTTGTGCTCGTTAACAATCTCCTGCTTGTCGAGCGTCTGCGTGGCGGCGCGCAGCCAGCGGAAGCGCTCTAGGTCGGCATTGGTCTCCTCGAGCCACGACCACACGGTGCTGCGGCATGCGATGCTAAAGATCATGCGATGCATGAGATTGTCGCTCAAAAAAAAGCCGATGCGATCCTCTTCGGCCATCGCCTTTTCCTGCAGCACGATGGCGCGGTCGAGCTGCTCGATGCCCACCGAGGTGGCACGCGCGCAGCACTCCACGATCACCTGCTTTTCCAGGTGCTCGCGAATGTAGCAGGCACTCTCGGCAAGGGTAAGGTTGATGGGCGAGACATAGGTGCCGCTTTGGGGCACGGTGCGCACCAAGCCCTCTTGCGCCAGACGCACCAACGCTTCGCGCACAGGGGTGCGCCCCATATCCAGGTCGTCGCAAAGCTGTTTAACGCCCAGCTTTTCGCCCGGCTTGTAGTCCAGGTAGACGATTTTGCGTCGAATGGTGTGGTAGGACTGGTCCTGTAGGCTCGCTTCTTGCTCGCCGATGTGCATCGATTCTTCCATAGCGCCTCGCAACCGTTCATTCACACTCATATGTCAGTTGTTTATTATGCCGCGAGTCAGCCCTCCGCGGTGGGTAATTCAATCGCCGCCCGATAACTTTTGCGACATTTTTTCCTGCGTTTGCGCGGGATTGCGCTTAGCGTTGTCGTATCGTAAGTCGTCGAAAACGTGAAATAGGAAGAAGGAATCCCATATGCAACTGGCAAATATCGTACGCGAGCGCTGGAAGGGCGTCTTGTTCTGCCTGATCATCGCCATTCCCGCAACGCTGCTCGGCAAGCAGATCGAGGTGGTTGGCGGGCCGGTATTTGCCATCCTCTTTGGCATGGTCCTGGCTCTCGTCTTTCCCAAGAATCGTCGCGAACCGCTCGCTGCTGGCGTCACCTATACATCCAAAAAGATCTTGCAGTACGCGGTTATCCTGCTTGGCTTTGGCATGAACCTCTCGCAGATTCTGTCCAAGGGCGCCCAGTCGCTGCCGATTATCGTGGCGACGATCTCGACCTCGCTTGTTGCCGCCTTCGTGCTCTGCCGCGTCATGAACGTGCCGAGCAAGATCGCGACGCTTGTGGGTGTGGGTTCGTCGATTTGCGGCGGTTCTGCCATCGCCGCGACCGCACCCGTCATCGATGCCGACGATCGCGAGATTGCCCAGGCTATTTCGGTCATCTTCCTGTTTAACGTTATCGCGGCGCTCGTGTTTCCGACGCTCGGCGGCATGCTCGGGCTGACCAACGAGGGCTTTGGCATGTTTGCCGGCACCGCCATCAACGACACCTCGTCGGTAACGGCTGCGGCGAGCGCCTGGGACAGCATGCATCCCGGTGCCAATGTGCTCGAGAGCGCCACGGTGGTCAAGCTCACCAGGACGCTGGCCATTATTCCCATTACGTTGGTCCTCGCATGCTGGCAGATGCATCTAGCGCGCAAGGCTGGCGGCGACGCCAAAAGCACGTTCTCGCTTAAACGCGCGTTTCCCATGTTTGTGCTGTTCTTCGTGCTGGCGAGCGTGATCACCACGGTGCTTCAGCTTCCCGCGTCCGTTACGGCACCTATCAAGGAGCTTTCGAAGTTCTTTATCGTGATGGCCATGGCGGCTATTGGTTTCAATACCGATATCGTTGAGCTGGTCAAAAAGGGCGGTAAGCCCATTGCGCTGGGCCTTTGCTGCTGGATTGGCATTGCGTGCATGAGCTTGGGAATGCAGTACGTGCTGGGAATCTGGTAGAGAAGTAGCCAGTTTGCGTGTTGGCTGCTGGTGAGCGCATGCCTGCGGTGGAGCGATAGGAGCTCTTGCGGGTATGGCTTGTCCGCAGGTTGATAGGTCCCGAAGAGCTCTTATCGCCCCGCCAGGATGGCGATGCGGGGCAACACCTATACTCGCAGGACGGCGCTTTCTGCCCTATAGTGTTTGGTGAGCAATATCGTTCAATTTTGAAACACTCGGTCGTGCGACCGTCGGCGGCTGCACGTCGCCGCGGACAGGGGCAAATCATGGATAGCGATTCCAAGCTGAACATCTTGACCGAGGCCCTGGCTGCTGCCGGGGCCTCGGCATTGGCAATCGATGCGCGGGGGGACGTCGCGATTTCTACCATGAATGACGCGGCTCTTGAGCGGGATGTGGCGGCTTTTGTTACCGAACGCCTCGACCGTATAGGAGACGGCGCGCGTCTGGTTATGGGACGTGCGGGTGCGCGCCTGAGCCTGACCGTTCGCCCCACCGACAAAGAGGGCGGGGGGCTTTGGGTCGCCGTGGTCCGCGAGGTGCGCGGCGCCGCGGCACATGCGGGCATCGAATGGCTCAATGCCGACGAAGTTGAGGCCCGCTACGAATCGAGCGCGTACGGCATCGTTGAGGGGGCGGCCTCGATGGCTGCGCCGGTCGCCGAGAGCTACGCGCGCGGAGTGCCCCTTATGCTCGAGGGCGAGCTGGGGGCGGGTCAGGTCGAGATAGCCAAGCGCCTCTATCTGGACGGTCCTTTTGCCGATCAGCCCTTTGTTTCCGTCGCGCTCGATGAACTCACCGATCGCGGTTGGCGCCATATGCTCAAAAGCTCCGAATCGCCGCTGTTCCAAACGGGGCTGACCCTTTGCATTGAGGGCTGGAACGCGGTTGGCCCCCAGCGCCTCCGCGAGCTCGTTTCCACGATGGCCGACACCGCGTTGGCGACGCGCTGCCATGTGGTGCTGACGGCGAATGACATGCCGGGCGGCAGCGAAAGTGATCAAGCCGCCTTTGTGACCGAGCGCTTCGCCTGTGCGGTGAGCGTGGCGCCGGCAATCGCCGAGCAGGGAGCCGCGTCGACGAAGGCTGCGCGCTATTTGGAATATCTCGCTGATGCATTTGGGACGGCAGCGCCCACGCTGTCTGCCGCGGCGACGAAGACGCTCGATGCTTACCGTTGGCCGCGCAATTATCTGCAGCTCCGCGAGGTCTCGGAACGACTGTATATATTGGTGGGGGCGGGCACGGTGGACCGCGCTGTGGCGGAGGAAGTGCTCGCCCAAGAGGACGTGATTAAGACCGCAACCTTTGGCGCCCCGACGCTCGAAAGCGACCTGTATATCCTGCGACCGCTGGCCGATACCGAGCGAGATATCGCGCATCTGGTTGTAGATCATCTCCACGGCAACCGGACTCGTGCGGCAGAGGTGCTGGGTATAAGCCGTACAACGCTGTGGCGCTTGCTGAAGGACGATGACCGTTGAGCGAGGCGCCCGTGACCGCGCGCGACGCGTGTGCTACAGTCCAAAGCGTTATTGTTTCGATTTGGTTACGGCGTGCGAGGGCATATGGCTGAGACTTCAAAACCGAGCCGCAGAAGACGGAGCGCCGCGCCGGTTAACCGACGCACGACATCGGTGACGTGGGGCAAACACGCCTCGGGGTTTGATGGCTCGTTCAAGCGCACTAAATATGGCTATCCTTCGGCAAGCGCTCGCTTGGCTATGCAGGCCGAGTCGTCGCTGTGGGGCCGCAAGCGCGTGGTGGGCTCAAAGCTCAAGCACGACGGCACACTCGGTTACATCAGCCGCGGGGCGGCTCGCCGCAGCGGGCTCAATCCCGCCGGCTGGCATCGCTACGTGCCGATCATGGTTGTCGTTGCAGCGATCGTCATCGCGCTCGCTGCGCTTGGCTACGCCGGCGGCGGCGCCAACTTGGACGCAATGTTTAAATCGCCCGAGCTCGCGCATGCAGGCACAGAAGTTGTCGAGGGCGCACAGACCCAGACGGGCGTTGTGCCCCAACGCGGTATCGTCGCGGCGGCCACCACCATCGCCGATGCGCAAAAGGACGAGGACGAACAAAGCAGCGAAGCCGAAACGACTCACACGAACGAAACGACGACAACGGCGACGTCAATATAAGTTGCGAGAGGGGTAGCTAAAATAGCCCCGTCCCAAATTAGCTACCCCTATGACGCTCCTGGGTTACCTTACGTAGACCACGTTGTCGCGGCGCGGCTTTGCCTCGGGAAGTGCGTCTTCGGCATAGCCCAGAATGCAGTGACCGACGCCGCGTAGGCTTCCGTCGGCGGGTAGACCCCAGCTGGCCAGTAGCTCCAGACCCTCGGGCGAATCGAAAACCTCATGCGCGCGGTGAATCCAGCACGAATCAACGCCCAGCGCATAGGCAGCATTGAGCAGGTTACCCATGGCAAGCGAACCGTCTTCCAGATGCGTGGGCACGCTGCGGTCGACCAGCACCACCACAACGGTCTTGGCGCCATAGAAGGGGTCGCTGTTGCTGCCCATGACTTGCGCGTTGAGCTGTGAGAGACGCTCAGCGGTCGCGGGGTCGGTGACGGCGACAAACGTCACCGGCTGGCGGCCCATGCCGCTCGGTGCATATTGGCCGGCTTCGATAATACGTGCAAGCTTTTCGGCCTCGACGGGGCGATCGCTGTATTTGCGACAGCTGCGGCGGTGAATGAGCGCTTCGATAGTCTCCATGGTGTCTCCTTGCGATGGCGTTGCAGATGCCCCGTTCATACCCGTCGGGCTCAAACGATAGACGGTCAATTGCCCGGCCAAAAGGATAGATTCCAATTGGGAAAGTGAGTTTGCATAAAAGTGCCTTCAGAATGTGACAAACAAATGGGATGGTTAAACGTTTTATCCCGTCTACCCTGCGGTTTTTTACCACTTGCCTAAATGATGCGCGTATAAGCTCTGATAAAGGTTTTACTAAAGGAGAACCAACGTTTATCAATGCGCTGTGGTGGCGCCGGGCCAGGAGGTAACTATCATGTTCCAGGCTGGAGATGTCGTCGAGACCGATTTCGAAGGATTTCTGAAGCTGCTGCGTTCCAAGACGCGCGCTTTCGTGTCGATCAACGATCACGAGTACTACATCACGCACACCGATGGCTATTGGCGTGTTCAGGATTGCGAGGCCCTCAACGACAAGGGCCACTTTACTGACTGCTCCGAGCTGGTCAACACGGTCTGCGAGGTCGTCGAGCTGCCGTGGATTGCCGGCAAGAGCCTGCATGATAGCTTCTCGGGCGCTACGGTCTATGAGGCAGTCGCCGCTTAACAGGCAATAAAACCCGAATTTCACGTGACCGCTGGCGCTGCCCCCGCGCCGGCGGTCTTTTTCTGCCGATAGGCCATAAAAGTGCAAACATTTGCGGAGCGCCTGTTGACGATAGTCAAAACTCGGACTAATATAGAGATACAAAATTGGTCAAAAATCGGACAATCGAATGGTGGGATAGATGAATAGTGCGGTTACACTGGTCGATTTCGACCGGTTGCTCAATGGACTCGACCATATCTATTCGGAGTTCTCGCGCGCCTGCGGTCTTTCGGACTGCGCTTACTGGATGCTCGTCGATACCAGCACGGCGGGCGGCAGTGTTGCCGTAAGCCGTCTGACAAGCGAATGGTTCTACAGCAAGCAGACTATCAACTCGGCAATTAAAACCTTGACGGCGCGGGGTTTCGCAACGTTGGAGTTTGCCGAAGGCAGCCGTAAGAACAAGGTTGTGCGTTTGACCGAAGCGGGCATGCGGTTTGCCGAGCAATATGCGCTGCCGGCGCAAGAAGCCGAGCAACAGGCTTTCGAAGTGCTCGAGCCCTGGGAACAGCGCGAAATCATGCGCCTAATCGGAAAATTTTCCCATGCGCTCGGCGATGAGTGCGATGCCTTTAAGCAGCATATCGCTGCCGAGAGCCAGGCCGAGAATCAAGGTGAGGGGGAGTCGTGCGACTCTTAATGAGGTTTATGAAGCCGTATCGCAGGCTTGTCGCGGTGACGTTGTTGGTGCTGCTAATCGACAACGTCGGTACGCTGTTGGTTCCTACGATGCTGGCGAACATGGTCAACACCGGCATCACCACGGGCGATGTCGACTACATCCTGCGCAACGGCCTCTACATGCTTATCGCGACCGGCATGGCCAGCGGCGGCGCGGTGTTGGGCTGCTATCTTTCGGCGCGCTTGGCCGCCAACGTGGCCTGCGATATCCGCAATGCCGTCTACGACAAGTCGCTCGAGCTGTCTGCCAGTGACTTTGAGCGCTTTGGCACGGGCTCGATGATCACGCGCTCGCTCAACGACATCAACGTGATTCAACAGGCGATTCTGCAGACGATCCAGCTGGTGCTGCCGGTGCCGTTCCTGGCGGTGGCAGGCATCATCTTCGCCTGGCTCATCGATTCGGCCATGGGCATGCTTCTGGGCGTCGTGGTTGCGATCGTGCTGGTTGCGGCGGTCTTTACGGTTGCCAACGCGGCTCCGATCTTTATGCGCTTGCAGAGTTTTATCGACCGTATGAACGTGGTGCTGCGCGAAAACATCGTGGGTGTGCGCGTCATCCGTGCGTTTAACAAGGAGCGCCATGAGGAGCAGCGCCTGGACGAGGTGTTTAGCGATTACGCGGACAATGCCATTAAGGTCAACCACCTGTTTGTGGGGCTCGACAGCTCCAGCTTCTTTTTGATGAACATCGCCGAGGTGGCGGTGCTGTGGGTGGGCGGCAACCGCGTGGGCGCCCATGCGATGCAAATCGGCAGCATCTCGGCCGTGCTGGAGTACGCGATCCTGATTCTGTTCTTTGTGATGATGGCGCAGATGGTGGTGCTGACACTCCCGCGCGCCGCCGCATGTCTGAACCGCGCGCAGCAGGTGCTGGAGATTGAGCCGAGTATCGTGGATGGCGAACGCACGCTCGACGCGAGCGCGTCCGACTCAAAGGACGGATCGGATGCGGTCGCCGTGTTCGATCACATGTCGTTTCGTTTTGACGATGCCGACGAGGACACGCTGTGCGATCTGAACTTTGCCTGTCGCCGCGGTCAGACGACTGCGATTGTCGGCTCGACGGGATCGGGCAAGTCAACGGTGGCCAAGCTCTTGCTTCGCTTCCACGATGCCACGAAGGGCGCCATTCGCCTGAACGGCGTCGATCTGCGCGAACTTTCGCAAGACGACATCCGCGGGCGTATTGCCTATGTGCCGCAGAAGGCGTGGCTGTTCTCGGGCACCGTGGCAAGCAACCTGCGCTTTGGCAACGAAGACGCGACTGAGGCAGACATGCTTCATGCGCTCCAGGTTGCCCAGAGCACCTTTGTGCTCGATCAGCCGCAGGGGCTCGATACCCCGGTGGCGCAGGGCGGCACGAACTTTTCGGGCGGCCAGCGCCAACGTCTGGCCATCGCCCGTGCGCTCATGAAGCATGCCGATCTATATATCTTCGACGATAGTTTTTCGGCCCTGGACTTTAAGACTGATGCCGCCCTGCGCCATGCGTTGCAAGACGAGACGCGCGACGCTGCGGTGCTCATCATCGCGCAGCGCATCTCGACGATCTTGCATGCCAACCAGATCGTGGTGCTCAAGGACGGCGAGGTCGTGGGCCTAGGCACGCACGACGAGCTCATGGAGACCTGCGAGGTGTACCGCGCTATCGCGGAATCGCAGATGAAGGGAGGTGAGTAGCATGACCGAGGAGCTCAAGAAGCAGGGCGGCGTTGATGACGCCGCTGCCGCGGGATTGGTTGAGGAAACGGCTGCCGCGGTACCCGAGCTGGACGATGCCGCCAAGGCAGCGGCCGAGCGCGAGGCTCGTCGCCAAGCGCTGTACGAGGAAAACGAACAAGCCGAGGACGAGCGCGCCCGTGCCGAGGCAGAGCGTATGCGCGACGTGGACGACGAAGACGAGGACGAGACGCCTCGGGATACCTGGGCGACGGTGCGCCGTTTGTGGAACGAGGCTACCGGCGACCATTGGCGCTTCTATATCGTGTTCGTGAGCATCGTGTTCTACGTCATCTTTAACACCGCCGCGCCGGCATATAGCGCTCATGTCATCGACGAGCTGTGGGGCCATATACAGGTGGCGTTTGCCAACGACACCACCTTCAACATCACCTGGGAGAGCTGCGGCAGAACCATCTTCATCTACTTTTTAATCTGGACGGCCGCCGGATCGTTCTATGCACTGCAGAGTTTTTTGATGTCGAGTGTTGCTGAGCGCCTCAACCTGCGCCTGCGCAACCGCATCGCGCAAAAGCTCAGCCGTCTGCCGCTCGCTTACTTTGATGCGCATCGCCCCGGTGAGGTAGTCAGCCGCGCGACCAACGACCTGGACAAGATGTCCGAGAGCATGCAGCGCGGATTGCTGCAGCTGCTGATGTCGATCGGCACCGTGACGGGCGCCATCATCATGATGTTCGTCTATAGCGTTAGGCTCACGTTGATCTTTTTGGGTTTTACGGCGGTATCGCTGCTGGTGACCAAGGTGGTCTCGCACCGCACGCATGACGTAACCGGTGAGCGCCAGGAATGGGTCTCCAAGATTACGAGCGCGGTTGAGGAGGGTTACTCGGGCCGTCTGGTGATTCGCGCGTTCAACCGCGAACGCCAGAGTTCTGCCGAGGTGCACGAAGCCTCGGGCGAGCTGGCGCGCGTGAGTGCCAAGGCCGACTTTATGATTAACGCCGTCGGCCCTGCGGTGCGCTTTATCGGCCGTTTGGCGCAGATCGTGATCGCGCTGGTGGGCTGCAGTATGCTGGTTGCCGGTCACATGACCGTCGGCGTGTTCCAGGCGTTCTTCCAGTTTATCTACGAGGCGTCCGAACCCATGACGCAGTTGTCGTTTACCTTTAACTCGCTGCAGAGCGCGCTGGCGAGCGCAGAGCGCGTGTTCGACCTGCTCGATGAGCCCGAGATGGAGGCCGATCCGCTGCCGGACGAGGCCGCCAAGCTGCCGGGTCGCGTTGAGGGTCGCGTCGCTTTTGAGCATGTACGCTTTGGCTATTCGCCCGACAAGCCGCTTATGCGCGACGTGTCGTTTACCGCCGAGCCGGGCCAGAAGATCGCCGTGGTGGGAACCACGGGCGCGGGCAAGACTACGCTCATCAACCTGCTCATGCGCTTTTACGAGATCGACGGTGGCCGCATTACGCTCGACGGCGTGGACACGAGCCGTATGGACCGCGGCGAGCTGCGCCAGCAGTTTGGCATGGTGCTGCAGGACGCCTGGCTATTTGATGGCACGATTGCGCAGAACATCGCCTACGGCTGTCCCGAGGCGACGCGCGACGAGATCGTGGCGGCTGCGCGCGCCGCGCAGGTCGACTTCTTTGTGCGTACCATGCCGCAGGGTTATGACACGCGGGTGGCCAACGATGCCGAGAGCATTAGTCAGGGCCAGCGCCAGCTGCTGACCATTGCACGCGTGCTGCTCAACAACCCGGCGATTCTCATCCTGGACGAGGCGACGTCGAGCGTGGACACGCGCACCGAGCTTGCCATCGGCCGCGCCATGGACGCGCTCATGCGCGGGCGCACCAGTTTTGTGATCGCGCATCGCCTGTCGACGATCGTGGATGCCGACCTGATTCTGGTCATGGATCACGGCAACATTATCGAGCAGGGCACACATAAGGAGCTGCTCGCAGCCGAGGGCGCTTACGCCGACCTCTATCTGAGTCAGTTCGCCTAAGGTGACAAAGGGACAGTTCCCTTGTCACATCGAAAAGAAGGCCCGCCGGGGGATTGATTCCCTGGCGCGCCTTCTTGCGTTGATGCGGGTCTGTACCGTCCGCAGCCCTAGCGTTCGTCCACGAGCTTGGCGACGAGGGCCTTGAGCTCCGCCACCTCTCGCTCGAGTTCTTTGACGCGGCGGGCGTTCTCGGTGATGCCTTGGCGGTTGAGGGCACTCTGCTCGGCGGCGTCATCGGGCATGTACTCGCGATGCTGCTTGGCGTCGAAACTCTCCTCGAACACGCGGCAGCCGTTGCGCTTGATGATGCGTCCCGGCACGCCCACGACGGTGCAGTTGTCGGGCACGTCTTTGACGACGACCGAGTTGCCGCCGATCTTGACGTTGTTGCCGATGCGGATGTTGCCGAGCACCTTGGCGCCCGTGCCCACGGTGACGTTGTTGCCGAGCGTTGGGTGGCGTTTGCCGGTCTCGTTGCCAGTACCGCCGAGCGTGACGCCCTGATAGAGTACGCAGTTGTCGCCCACAATGGCGGTTTCGCCGATGACGACGCCCATGGCATGGTCGATAAAGAAGTGCTTGCCAATCTGCGCGGCAGGGTGAATTTCGACGCCAGTGATATGGCGGGTGATTTGCGAGAGCACGCGGGCGAGCGAGCGATGGCCGTGCTCCCAGAGCCAGTGCTCGGGTACGTGGTTCCACTTGGCGTGTAGGCCGGGATAGGAGAGGAAGATGACCAGGCCGTTTTGCGCAGCGGGATCCTGTGCCTGGACGGTCTTGATGTCCTCGCGAATGGTATTGATAAAGCTCACCGGCCGCCCTCCCTTAGCGCCGCGACAATGCAATTCAATAAAGTATAGCGATTCGCTAGGGATTAGAAAGGGCAATCTTGCCTGCTTTGCGCGACAGGTGTCAATTATGCAAACTTGCTGGTAATGAAGTCACGCTTTTGTAAGGTCGTGTGCGTGGCCGTGTCGTAACCGTATACTGGTCAACTTGGACGTGTCCGCGCCCACAACTGAGAGGTTTTACTTCATGGGTTTCATCAATTTTATCGCCGAGCTGCTTAAGGATCCGCGCACTGCGATCGCCGGCTGGATCGCCGCCGGCCCGCTTATGGCGTACGGCTGCGTGTTCCTGATTATCTTTATCGAGACGGGCGTGGTGTTCTTCCCGTTCCTTCCCGGCGACTCGCTGCTGTTTGCCTCGGGTTTCTTTGCCCACAACGGCGGCTTTAACATCGTGGCTCTGTTGGCCGTCGCATGGACGGCTGCCATCTTGGGCGATCAGTGCAACTTTATGATCGGTCATTTCTTTGGCCAAAAGATCATCGCCTCGGGCAAGGTGAAGGCCATGACGCCCGAGCGTATCAAAAAGTCCGAGGACTTCCTGGACAAGTGGGGCCACCTGGCCATCTTCCTGGGTCGCTTCTTCCCGTTTATCCGCACCTTTGTGCCCTTCATCGCCGGTATGGGCGGCATGCACTGGCGTAACTTTGTCATCTATAACGTGCTGGGCGGTATCACCTGGTCGACGGTCTTTACGCTGCTGGGTTACTTCTTTGGCGGCATTCCCTTTGTGCAGGAGCACTTTGAGCTGCTAATCGTTGGTATCGTTGCCGTGTCGATCATCCCGACTGTGGTCGGTCTGGTTAAGGCTAAGCTGGGCAAAAAGAACGCGTAGCTCGAGCCAGCGCGCAAACCGTGCCGTTGAAGCCCGTCACCGTTTACGGTGGCGGGCCCTTTGCTTCGGTCAAATGAAAATACTTTAGTTAGTTAAAGAAAAACGTTTTATCCAACGCATGCGGGGAGTACAATCTCGTGCATGCGAACCGACGTGCCATCGGCTTTGATGCTGTTCGCGTGTCCCGTCCGGCTCTACGCTCCGGGCGTGCGACGTTGCGACGCGGTCGGCCTCGGTCCTTGCGTGCGGGTTCGCGAGTATGCAACTGTGTATGTAAGGAGCGACATATGGCTGTCGAGAAGAAGGATATCGATTGGGGTAGCCTTGGCTTTGGCTACATGAAGACCGATTACAGCTACGAGGCTCATTGGAAGGATGGCGAGTGGGACGAGGGTGGCCTGACCACCGACCACACCCTGCATGTCTCCGAGTGCGGCGGCATCTTCCATTACTGCCAGGAGGTCTTTGAGGGCCTGAAGGCCTATACCGCCGAGGACGGCAGCATCGTCTGCTTCCGTCCCGACATGAACGCCGAGCGTATGTATAACTCTGCCCAGCGCCTCGAGATGCCCCCGTTCCCCAAGGACAAGTTTGTTGAGGCCGTCAAGCAGGTCGTTTCTGCCAACGCCGCCTGGGTTCCGCCTTTCGGCTCCGGTGCAACCCTGTACGTGCGTCCATTTATGATCGGCTCCGGTGACGTGATCGGCGTGGCTCCCGCTCCTGAGTACACGTTCCGTATTCTCGTGACCCCGGTCGGTCCGTACTTTAAGGGTGGCCTTAAGCCCGTCAAGCTGCGCGTTTCCGAGTACGACCGCGCCGCACCGCACGGCACCGGCAACATCAAGGCCGGCCTTAACTATGCCATGTCCCTCAAGCCCACGATGGAGGCCCATCGCGGGGGCTATGCCGAGAACCTGTATCTCGACTCCGAGTCCCGCACCTATGTCGAGGAGACCGGCGGCGCGAACGTCCTGTTCGTGAAGGAGGACGGCACCCTCGTCGTTCCGCAG
Organism: Collinsella sp. TF09-1AT; assembly: GCF_003436895.1. Lineage (NCBI taxonomy): Bacteria > Bacillati > Actinomycetota > Coriobacteriia > Coriobacteriales > Coriobacteriaceae > Collinsella > Collinsella sp. TF09-1AT. Next base: position 206,105 of record NZ_QSRC01000003.1, read on the forward strand.
TCGCACACCGACTCCATCCTGCCCTCCATCACCCGTCGCTCGCTCGTTCAGGTTGCCGAGGATCTGGGCATGACCGTCGACCAGCGTCCCGTCGAGTGGGCCGAGGTCAAGGCCGGCACCTTCGTTGAGTGCGGTCTGTGCGGCACCGCTGCCGTTATCTCTCCGGTCGGCGAGATCGACAACAAGGTTTACGGCGCCGACGAGACCGTGACCTTCCCGGCTGGCTACACCGAGATCGGCCCTGTGATGAAGAAGCTCCGCGAGACCCTGACGGGCATCCAGTCTGGTGCTGTTGAGGATAAGCACGACTGGGTTTACACCGTCGCGTAATTATCCTTTCCTGTTCGGGCGGAGAGCAAGTTCCCTCCCGGCGCGTCCTCGGACATGCAAGAAGCCCTCGCTGCGCACTTCGTGCGGCGAGGGCTTCTTGCGTTCTGCGGAGTGCGCCGGGAGGGAACTTGCTCTCCGCTCTGCGGGAACGACGTTGTCGCAACAGGCAACAATTAATCTGAATAAAGATGGCGTCCGGCCTTTTGGCCGCGCGTTGTGCGTGGATACGAAAAGGGCCCAAGGTTTGCGCCTTGGGTCCCAAAGGGTTGATGAACTGGCTTAAGACTCTGCCTTGTTGTTTAGAACTTGACGGTCGGGGTCTGGCGGGCGGCCTCAGCTGCCTCGAAGCCCTGGCGCTCCTTAAACTGGAAGATGCCGGCAAAGATGACAGCCGGGAACGTCTGAATGGCGTTGTTGTAGCTGAGCACGCAGTCGTTGTAGCTCTGGCGTGCATAGCTAATCTTGTTCTCGGTATCCTCGAGCGACGCCTGCAGCTGCGTAAAGTTGGTGTTTGCCTTAAGGTCGGGATAAGCCTCGGCTACGGCGAAGAGCTGGCGCAGCGCACCGGTCAGCACGTTGTCGGCTTCCATCTTGGCCTCGGGCGTGGTGGCCTTGACGGCGGTGTTACGCGCGCTGATCACGGCGGAGAGCGTCTCCTGCTCGTGCTTGGCGTAGCCCTTGACGGTCTCGACTAGGTTGGGGATCAGGTCGTTGCGGCGCTGCAGCTGCGTATCGATGTTCTGCCATGCGTTATCGATGCGGTTGCGCTTGGTGACCATGTTGTTGTAGATGCCGGCGATGGCGCAGACAATCACAATAACAACAACGATGCCGATGATGACGGGAAGCATGATGTCTCCGTTTCGAATGGCCGCGGCGGCATGCGCCAGCTGCCGTTGGTATAACGCTACTAGTATACCCGCAACGTTTTGTCGTGCCGAACTTTCCGGTAAGCGTTATGTTTTCGGCGGGGTTGGCACCGGGGCAAAGCGCGCGAGGTACAGGTGTAAGATATGCGACAGATTGACGAGTGTTGTCTTTACCCTGAGGATGGCGATACCAGTGGACCTTCGCATTAAGAAAACCTACCGCGCCCTGTTCGATGCCTTCACCGAGCTTCTCGAGGAGCATCGATTTGAGGACCTGACGGTTGCCATGCTGTGCGACCGCGCCATGATTCGCCGCACGACGTTCTACAAGCACTTTCGCGACAAGAACGATTACTTTGCCTTTTATATCGATGAGCTTATGTCGGGTTTGCCGCAAAAGCGGGCTGGCGAGGGCGGCACGGTGTCGGCCGACGACGTGCGCGTGCTTCGCCACGAGGTGTTCACCGACGCCATGGACCTGATTCTGGCCCATGAGCAGCTCATGGACAACATTTTGGCGAGCAGCATGTCGGGCATGCTGACCAGCATGATTTGCGATCGCATTGCCCGCTCTATCCGCGAGCGTGTGATGAGTGCGCTAGACGAGGACGCGCTTGCGCCCGTGCCGCTCGACACGACGGCTGAGTTTGTCGCCGGCGGCATTATTCGGCTCTTTACTATGTGGTGGGAATCGGGTCACGATCTGGAGCGTCGCTCCGAGATGGCTGACGTTGTCGATGCGCTGTTCGAGCGGACCATGACGCCGGTGCATCGCTAAAAGTGGCGGAGAGAGGGGGATTCGAACCCCCGGAACGCTCTCGCGCTCAACGGTTTTCAAGACCGCCGCATTCAACCGCTCTGCCATCTCTCCGTGAGTCGTAATGATAGCATCGTTTTGAATCTGCAACAGGGAAGGCGAACGATGACGATCACCGAAATCGACGAGAAGTTCATGCGCGAGGCGCTGGCGGAGGCTCGCGCCGCCGCTGCGGTGGGCGAGGTGCCCATCGGAGCCGTGGTAGTGCGCGACGGCGAGATCGTCGCGAGGGCGCATAATCGTCGCGAGCTCGACCAGGACCCTTCGGCGCATGCAGAGTTCGCGGCCCTGTGCGCTGCCGCTCAGTCGCTCGGTCGCTGGCGTCTTTCCGATTGCGCGGTCTACGTGACGCTCGAGCCTTGCTGCATGTGTGCGGGGCTTATGGTCAACGCGCGCGTGGGGCGCTGCGTGTATGGCGCGGCTGATGCCAAGGCCGGCGCACTGGGTTCGCTGTACGACCTGAATGCCGATTCGCGCCTGAATCATCGGTTTACCGTGGCGGCTGGGGTCCTGGTAGACGAGTGTCGTGAGGTGTTGAGCAGCTATTTTAGTGGGCTGCGTGGCACCGATGGTGCTGGCTGCGGTTGTGGGGGCGATCTCGAGGCGCATGCCGCTCATGCCGAGGCACTCGCGTGTGCCGAAGATATTGCCGTTGAGGCGGTCGATTTTGGTGTCGCATGCCGCCGGCCCCGCCGTGTGCTGCTGGCGATTGATTCCTTTAAGGGTAGCGTGTCGAGTGCGCAGGCAGAGGAGGCCGTTGCCGAAGGCATGCGCCGCGTTTGGCCCGATGCCGAGGTGTGCACATTGCTGCTGGCAGATGGTGGCGAGGGAACGCTCGATGCTATCGCCGCATGCGGTGGTGAGCTCTCGACCTGCGAGGTGGCAGGTCCCTTGGGCGAACGCGTGTCTGCTCGGATGCTGGTGGACGGCGAGCGCGAGTCGGCTGTTATTGAGATGGCCGAGGCGGCGGGTATTGGGTATTCGCCCTGTACGGAGTCGGCGGCGTTGGCGGCTTCGACCTATGGCGTGGGCGAGCTCATGCTTCGCGCAGTCCGTGCTGGGGCAAAGACTATCTATATTGGTCTGGGCGGCAGTGCTACCAACGACGGTGGGGCCGGCATGCTGCAGGCGCTGGGCGCGCGTGTGGTCGATGACCAGGGCTGCGATGTCGCCCCCGGTCTTGCCGGCCTTGAGCGGGTGGCGAGCGTTGATTTGGCGCCAGCGCTTCGGGCGCTGAACGGTGCGCGTGTCGTGGTGCTTTCCGATGTCGAGAATCCGCTCGTGGGGCGTCGGGGCGCATTGGCGGTGTTTGGCGGGCAGAAAGGCTTGCCGACGGGTGACGCCGAGGCGCTGAGCAGGTGCGACAGCTGGATGGTCGGCTACGGTCGTCTGCTCGATACGGCAATTGTCGAGGCTCGAGCCCAGGGGTTGTTGCGCGCACCCGAGGGCGCACGGACATTTGGCTCGGTGCTTGGCGTGCCCGGCGCAGGTGCCGCCGGCGGCCTGGGTGCCGCGCTGCTGGCGCTCGGTGCGGAGCTACGCTCGGGCGTGGAGACGGTGCTCGATCTCGTGGGGTTTGACGAACGTGTACGCGATGTCGACCTGGTCATAACGGGCGAGGGCAATATGGACGAGCAGTCCGCCGCCGGTAAGGCGCCGGTGGGCGTGGCCCGCCGTGCCAAGCGCTATGGCAAGCCGGTTGTTGCCGTCGTGGGCGGTCGTGCCGACAACCTGGATGCGGTGTACGAGCAGGGTATCGACCTTGTCCTGCCGATCTGTCGCAAGCCCATGGACCTGGAGCGGGCACTCGATCCGCAAGAAGCCGCAACCAACCTCATCTGCGCCGGCGAGTCTGCCGCGCGAGCCTACGACCTCGGCCGCCTCTAGAAAAGTAGTCATTTTGGGACGGGGCTTTTTTGACTACCCACCAGTCAAAAAGTAGTCAAAAAAGCCCCGTCCCAAATTAGCTGTCTTGCCCCATCGGGCGGGAGCGGGTAAGATATATCGAGCGCCTAGCGCGTTCGATGGGTTCGGATGACGACATGTTCCGAATCTGGTCAGGTCCGGAAGGAAGCAGCCATAAGGAGCCTCTGTCGGGCATCCGGATCCATCGAGCGCACGGGCTTTCTTTTTGCGCGGTTTTACCAAACCGCGCAATGCTCGACGCTGCGCGCCACCCAGAGCGACAATTTGTCATTCAAAAGGCAAGGCATGACCAGAAGGTCTATGCCTTGCCTTTTTCATGCCAACTTGTTCGCTCTGGATGGCGCTCGCTGACTGCGCCAAGACATCAATGGCTACGTGGTTCAAGAGACGGCGGCGTTGCCATCTGTTTTTACAAGTAAGGAGGCCCGTTTCCCTGGTTTTGGTTGGGGAAACGGGCCTCTTTGTCTATGGGCTTGTGGATTGGCGAAGACAATAACCGCTGGCAGCTATTTTGAGTTCTTGATGCGGCGTGTAGCCGTGGCGGTTATTCCGAGGCCTGCGGCGGCGACTGCTGCGAGTGCGATTGCGCTCGGTGCAGTGTCGCCCGTGTTTGCGAGCTTGCCGGGCTTGCCGCTGCTCGCGTTCGCTTGCTTGGTGGAGCTCGGCGTGGCGCCTTTGCCGGTCGCGGGCGAGCTGGCGGGCGGTGCCGGTTCGGCGGGTTGCGCTGAGCCGGAGGGAGGCACTGTCTCGGTCGGTTTCGTTATCTCGGGCGAGGTGGCCTTGTCTGCCGCGGCCTTTGCCTCTTCGTATGCTTTGCAGGCGTCGTCATAGGCCGCTTGCGCCTTTTCCAAATCGTCGAGGAGCGCATCTCGCTTGGCTACGTCCTCATCGATGTGGGCTTTGGCTTTCTCCGCCTCACTTTCGAAACGCTGAACCTGTCTTTCCTGGCTTTCGAGCCGGCGTTGGCAGTGGTGAAGATCATCTTCACAAGATTTTTCTCGCCTTTCTGCCGACATGATCTCACTTCGCAACTGCTTAATAGTTTCGTTAGAAGCTCCGTCGTCGATTGCCTTATCTAATTCTGCCTGAAGGCCGCTTGTCCGGTTGTGGGCCTCATCGTATTTGGCTTGGGCTGCATCGACGTTCGCTTGCATGGCGGGAAGGGGTTCCCTCCATTTGGCGGCGTCCGCCGCCACCATGTCGTAGAGTTCTTGAAATGCGGCAATGTCATCATCGACTTCCGCAAGTTTTTCGGGACTTGCGGCCTCTTTTGCGGCTTCGAGGTTTTTGAGTGCTTCCTGCATAGCTGCATATGCTTTGTCTTTTTCGGCAGCTAGGGTTTCGCTCGAGGCCGCTGGATTGTCGCTTGCTGCATTCGTCTGCAAGGTAACTGCACCGGTGGGGGAGCTGGTTTCCGCCGCGATCGCCGTTGCAGGGGCGATTCCCGCGATAAGTGCCGCGGAAAGGGCGATGCCCAAGGTTGTTCGTCTTGCTCTTCTCGCGAGAATGTCGTTCATCTCGACACCTCATTTCCAGGGTCGGCGACTAACTTGGTAGCACTAATGTAAGTATACCAAGCGATTGGCCCGCCACTGGCTGGGTGTGCGCGTATGCTCCTCTGAAAACCGAATCCCATTAGAAATGACGAGTTGTTTACGCTTCTTTTGGGCTCACCGTACTATCATGGTTCGAATTGAATGTGGATGATGATAGGGAGCGCCTATACATGATTGAGTTGCTCAGGCGTTTTGGTGGTAAGTTTCGCCGATATATGGTGATCGGCCCTGCGTGCAAGTTGATCGAAGTGATCTTTGACCTGCTGACGCCGCTGGTGATTGCCCAGATGATCGATAAGGGCATTGGCTCGCACGACGTGAATGCCGTTATCCACTACGGCATGGTACTTGGCGCCATGGCTGTGATCGGCATCTCGTTTACGCTCGTCTGCCAAAAGATGGCGGCGCTCACCTCGCAGGGCATGGGCACCGACATTCGCGGCGCGCTCTACGAGCACATCAATAAGCTGAGCTATGCCGAGCTCGACCGTTTTGGCACGCCGTCGCTCATCACGCGCATCACCAACGACGTCAACCAGGTGCAGCTTGCCGTGGCGCTCGGCGTGCGCATGCTTATCCGCTGGCCTTTCTTGGCGGTGGGCTCCATGGTCGCGGCTCTCGCCATCGACCTTAAGCTTGGCGTGATTTTCTTGATTTGCACACCCGCCATTGGCCTGGTGTTTTGGTTTGTCATGGCGCGCTGCATTCCCTACTACAAGCAGCTGCAGGCAAAGCTCGATCGCATCGCGCTTATCTGCCGCGAAGGTCTTTCGGGCGTCCGCGTGGTTCGTGCCTTCGTGCGCGAGGACCACGAGCGTGAGCGCTTTGCCCAAGCCGCCGATGACCAGGCCAATACTGCCATCGCGGTGGGCAAGCTCTCATCGATTCTCAACCCCGTCACGTTTTTGGTGATGAACCTAGGCGTGTGCGCCATCCTGTGGGTGGGCGGCATCCAGGTCAACGTGGGCGAGCTCACGCAGGGTCAGGTTATGGCGTTTGTAAACTACATGACGCAGACCCTCACCTCCATCGTGTACGTTGCCAACCTGGTCGTGGTCTTTACCAAGGCGAGCGCCAGCGCGTCGCGTATCAACGAGGTGCTCAATTGCGTGCCGAGCATCACTGACGAGGACAACGAGCCGGTCGCACTGCCCAAGCCGGGCGCGACGGGCAATGCCGCCCCGGCCCCCGCGCTGAGCTTTGACCATGCGAGTTTTTCGTTTGGCGCGGGCGCGGCAAATGCCGTCGACGATGTGACCCTGGAGCTGCCGCTGGGCAAGACGCTCGGAATCATCGGCGGCACGGGCAGTGGCAAGTCCACGCTCGTCTCGCTTATTCCGCGCCTGTATGATGCGGGCACCGGCAGTGTGAGCGTGATGGGTACCGACGTGCGCACTTGGCCGCTCGATCAGCTGCGCCATGTGGTTGCGACCGTACCGCAGCGCGCGTCGCTGGTGAGCGGCACCATCCGCAACAACCTGACCTGGCGCGACGAGGCGGCAACCGACGAGGAGCTCTGGGCGGCGCTCGATATGGCGCAGGCCAGCGAGTTCGTGCGCAACAAGCTGCAGGGGCTCGATGCCCCGGTCGAGGCGGGCGGCAAGAACTTTAGTGGTGGCCAGCGCCAGCGCCTGACCATCGCGCGCGCCCTGGTGGGCTCGCCACAGGTCCTGATCATGGACGATTCCGCCTCGGCGCTCGATTTTAAGACCGACGCGGCGCTTCGCCATGCCATTCGCGAGCGCAGCGTGCGCGGTGCCGCCGAGGGCGGGCTGCCGCTGACGACCGTCATCGTAAGCCAGCGCGTCTCGACCGTGCGCGACGCCGACATGATCTGCGTACTCGACCACGGCTCGGTCGCGGGTCTGGGCACGCATGACGAGCTGTATGCAAGCTGCCAGCTCTATCGCGAGATTTGCCAGTCGCAGCTGCGCCGCGAGGAGCTCGAGGGCCAGCAGAGGAGTGCGGCGCCCGCGCCCACCCCAGGGCCCGCGTCCGCCCTAGGCGCCCCTGTATTTGTCTGCGCAAAGGAGGGCTGTTAGATGAATCCGTATACTTCCTCCGGTTCGGTCGCCACGATGACGGCCAATGTGTCCGGCAACGACAAGCTCAACGACCTGGGCGACGGCCCACGCCAGCCCGGCGACCCCGAGCGCTATCCCGTGGGCGCGGTGACCCGCCGCCTGATGGGCTACGTCCGTCCGCACCGTATTTCGTTTACGGCGTCGTTTGTGAGCGCCGCCATCTCCGTTATCTTGCAGCTCTACACACCTATTCTCATTGGCGAGGGCATCGACCTCATCGTCGCCGCGGGCCAGGTGGATTTCGACGCACTGCTGCCGCTCGTCACCAAACTCGCGCTCGTCGTGGTGGGAGCCGCGGCCTTCCAGTGGCTGCAGGGCTACTGCGTTAACCGCCTGTCCTACGAGACGGTGCGTGACATGCGCGTGGAGGCGAGTGATAAGCTCAGCCGCATGCCGCTCGGCTTTATCGACAGCCATGCCCACGGCGACCTTATGAGCCGCGTGGTCAACGACGTCGACCAGGTCGGCGATGGCTTGCTACAAGGCTTCACACAACTCTTTACCGGCGTTATCACCATTGTGGGCACGCTCGCGTTTATGCTCTCCATCAATCTGACCATGACGCTCGTGGTGGTGCTCGTCACGCCGCTTTCCATCTTTGCCGCCGGCACCATCGCCAAGCTCTCCAACAAAAGCTTTACGGCTCAACAGCGCATTCAGGGTCAGCTTGGCGGCCATATCGAGGAATACGTGGGCGAGCAGAAGCTCGTGGATGCCTTCGCCTACGGCCCGCGCGCTCAGCAGCGCTTCGATGCCCTCAATGCCGAGCTCTACACCGCGGGCGAGCGCGCGCAGTTTATGGGTTCGCTCTCCAACCCCGGCACGCGCTTTATCAACAACATCATCTATGCCGTGGTCGCTGTGATCGGCTGCGTGGGCGTGATCACGGGCGTGCCCGCGGCGCTCACGGTGGGCGGCGTGCAAATCTTCCTGTCCTATGCTAACCAGTACACCAAGCCGTTCAACGAGGTCACCAACGTCATTACGCAGATCCAGACGGCGTATGCCTCGGCGCGCCGCATGTTCGCGCTGCTCGATGCGCGCGAGCAGGAGCCTGATGCGGCGGATGCCGTGGAACTTGCTGCCCCGCAGGGTGAGGTGACTTTTGAGCATGTGGACTTTAGCTACGTGCCCGACCGCAAGCTGCTGCAGGACATTTGCATCGAGGCCAAACCCGGCATGCGCTTTGCCCTGGTCGGCCCCACAGGCTGCGGCAAGACGACGCTCATCAACCTGCTGCTGCGGTTTTACGATATCGATGCCGGACGCATCATGGTCGATGGCCGGTCTTCGCGTGACTACACGCGCGCAAGCCTGCGCCGCGCCTTTGGTATGGTGCTGCAAGATACGTGGCTGTTCGAGGGCACGGTGGCGGATAACATCGCTTACGGTTGCCCAGGAGCCACGCGCGAGCAGGTCATCGAAGCCGCCAAGCGTGCGCACGCGCACAAGTTTATCGTGCAGCTGCCAGGCGGCTACGACACGGTAATCGGCGAGGACGGCGGCACGTTTAGCCAGGGTCAAAAGCAGCTGCTGTGCATCGCGCGCGTCATGCTCACCGACCCGGCGATCTTGCTGCTGGACGAGGCGACCTCGAGCATCGATACGCGCACCGAGCTGCAGGTGCAGGCGGCATTCGACGAGCTCATGGCTGGCCGTACAAGCTTTGTGGTGGCGCACCGCCTGTCGACGATCCGCAACGCTGACTGCATTCTGGTCATGCGCGACGGCGAGATTATCGAGCGCGGCACGCACGACGAGCTGATAGCGGCAGGCGGCTTCTATGCCGAGCTCTACCGCAGCCAATTCGCCCAGTAGGGAATACCGATTAGCGGCAGATGGTTTACATCTGTCACGTTAGTACTAAGATATTCATCTAATAAATTGCATTAATGGCTCGAGTTTCGGGGGAAACGAGGCAACGTGACTACGACGTGCTCTTTGGTGGTTAACAGCAAGAGCGGTAATACCAGGATGGTTTCGGGTGCGATCAAGCGCACTCTGCAGGCTGCGGGCGTTGAGTTTGTCCACGCTGCGGCGTTGAGCGACGATGCGGACGCAGATCAGGTTGAGCTCGAGGCGCAGGGCGCCTGCGCGGCCGACACGGTGCTCGTCGGTTTTTGGTGCGACAAGGGCGCGTGCACGCCTTCGGTCGCGGCGTTGCTCTCCGCCTTGCACGGTAAGCGCGTCTTCCTGTTTGGCACCTGCGGCTTTGGGGCCGACCAGAGCTATTACCAGCAGATTATTGATCGCGTAACTTCCAATTTGGCTGGGGATGCCGAGCTTGCGGGCTGGGCGATGTGCCAGGGCAAGATGGGCCCCGCGGTCAAGCAGCGCTACGAGGCCATGCTCGAGCAAGATCCCGATAACGTCCGATTTAAGATGCTGCTCGACAACTGGGTTGCCGCGAAGGGCCATCCCACCAAGGAAGACCTGGACAACATGGCTGCAGCCGCCAAGAAGGCCGTGCTGGGAGAGTAGCTTCGCCGTTCGCGGTCCTTCGTGCAAAACAATACAAATGTGAAAGCCTCGAGATTCTCGAGGCTTTTTCTTGACACTTGTGGACGCAACCACTGCAAGCGTTTGGGGCGACATTTTCCATCACCCCGATGACAAGCCGCGTTCCAGCAACTGGGCGTCTGTCCGGGCGGAGGCATATAAGGTTCATCGCGAGTTCCGCACGCAAAGGAGGCCACTTAATGTGGCCTCCGTCTTGCGCAGGACTGTCCGAGCAGGGAACCTTATATGCCTCCGTCCGGACAGACGTTTCAGTTATGAGCGACCCGCTACTTAATCTTGGTTGTTCCCGGTGCCAGGTTGGGGTCGGTCTCGTTGGCCTCGGTCTGGAAGTGCTCGGTGTACACGTTCTTGCCGTCGCGGAACATCTCGTAGTACTGCATCTTCGCGTAATCCTCGCGCGCCTTGATGGCGGCTGCGGCAGCGGCGTCGTCACCGGTGACGTTGGAGGAAAGCGCCCAACGCAGGCTGGCGTCCTCGTAGCCCACGGAGTTGATAGCGGGCAGCGACTCGCGCAGCGTCATGTGCGCCTTCTGGTAGTCGGTCAGCGGGGCGCCGATCAGCTGCATCAGCTGGGTAGACAGGTAGTTGGTGGACAGGTCGTCGACCTCGCTCGTCTGGTCGCAGCCGGCAACGTCGTAGTTGGCCCAAATGATGTAATCGGTCTGCCACAAGCGCTCCTGGTGCGTGGCGTCGTCCTCGTCGGTAAACCACTTATCGTTGAACTTGGACGGGAAGAACGGCTGATGGTCGCCCCAGAACACCACGACCACCTTGCGGTCGAGCTTGCTCAAGGCGTTAAGGAAGTAGCGCAGCGCCTGGTCGGACTGCTCAATGCACGAAACATACTCGTCGACATCGGAGAGCGTACCGTCCTCGACGGTCTTGGTGTCCAGGTCGGTCGTGTCGATGTTCAGGTGCAGCTGCTTGTCGACCGGCAGCAGGCCCGTGTCGTAGCCCGAGTGGTTCTGCATGGTCACGTCGAAGATAAACTGCGGATCGGCGTTCTGGTCGAGCAGCTCAAGAATCTTGTCGTAGGTAGCCTGGTCGGTCACCATGCCGCGTAGGGTATCGGCGCCCTGGAAGTCGTTGATGGACAGGAACTGGTCAAAGCCAAAGTCCTTGTAGACGTTCTCGCGGTTCCAGTTAGTCGCGTGGTTGGGGTGCATGGCCGTGGTGGAATATCCGAGCGACTTGAACTGCTCTGCCAGGTTCCCAGTCGTTTCCATGTTGTAGATGGTGTAGGGGTACACGCCCGAGCCCAGGTTGGCCATGGAGTTGCCGGTCATAAACTCAAACTCGGTATTGGCGGTACCGCCGCCGTAGGCGCTTACATAGAGCTTGCCGCGGCTGAGGCAGTTGGACAGGCTCTTAAAGTACTGCGGACCCTCGTAGCCGGCGCGCATGTTCTGATAGATCGACAGGTCCGAGAAGGTCTCGTTCATGATGGCGATGACCGTGGGCTTCTCGCTGTCGAACTGCTCCTCTGCGGCGGCGCGCTCGTCGCTCTTGGCCGCGTTGGACTTGTCGTAGGCCTTGGCGTACTTTTTGAGCGTGGCCTTGGCATCGTCGACGGAGTAGTCGGCGGGTTTGGGCGGCTTAATGGACTGTGCCGCACTAATAAAGGCAGGCAGGTAGCCCTCGCGCCAGTAGCTCTCGAGCGGGCGCCAGGTGTAGACGGTGATGCCGAGGGTGTTGTAGTAGTCGATGAGCGTGACGTGTGCGGTCGCGCCGCCCAGGCACAGTACCGCCACGAGCAGGTTGGTGAGCAGCATGCGCTTGGCGTTGGCGGCACCCTTCTGACGGTGCGGTGCCACCAGGCCGGCGTACTCGCATAGCAGCATGGCGATGGCGGTAAAGCCCATGGACAGCACGCAGAACAGCGAGATGGAGAAGGTGTAGCCGTTGCCGGCGACTGCGGCGGCAGTGGAGATGGCCGAAAGGTCGCCCGGCTGGATGGGCATGGATTTAAACGTGATGACGAAGAACTCGGCAATGCCCAGGATAAAGAGGGCAAAGGCCAGGACGGCCGGAGCTGCGCCATGGCGCTGGAACAGGAAGAACAGGCCGACCATGAGCACGGTGATGATGGCCCACTCGAGCAGGATGCATAGGGGATAGACCCAGGTAAAGTCGTGGTTGGACGAGACCTCCATGCCCAGCAGCGCAAAGACGCCGGCGAGCAGCAGGCACAGGACGGCGGCGACGAGCGGTTTGCCCACAAAGGCGCCGCGCAGGCGGGCGAGCTTGCCGGTGGGGGCGGGAGCGTCGGGCCCGGCAAACGCAAAGACGCGCGGGGCGATGCGGTCGCGGGCGATGCTGGCCCAGGCGCAGCCGGTAAGGATGGCGTTGGTCAGGATGAGCATCACAAAGGCGAGCGGCTCGTTTTGGGCGACGAGGCCAATGGCGCCCCAAATGGTCAAAAAGAGCTGGAACAGGCCGAAGACGACGCTCCACCCAAGAGCGCTTTTGGCAACGGTGCCCGACTGAGCGCGAATGGCCTTGGCCTCGCGCAAGACAAGGTAGATGGTCGCCGCAAGACCGACGAGCGAGATGGCGGCTGCGAACATGCTGAGACTCCTCACAAACTTAAAACCTACGAAAGCGGGGGTTCACCCGATTGTTAGCAAGATATGCGCTGCAATTGGTGGCTGCGCACAACCAGCCATATTAACGCGCACGTGTGGCGGTGTGGCGCAATGTAGTGGCGACCTGCGCGATAATGGACGGGAATTACACGGAAACGTAAAGGCTTCTTAAAGAAATGGCGAGGGTAGGGCGATGAGCGAGCAGGTTTGTATGACAGGCGCCGAGTACTGCGGCGGAGCTGCGGGCGTGGATACGTGCGGCTATCCGGTCGAGACTACGGGCAACACAGTGCTGGACATCTTGGAGCATCGCTCGTCTACGCGTGCCTTCGCGCGTGATGACGACGACCGTCCCGTGGCGGTGACTGACGAGCAGCGGGCGGCGATTTTGCATGCGGCGAGTCGCGCGCCGTCGGCGGGCGCCATGATGATGTATTCCATCGTGAGCATTCGCGAGCAGGCCACATTGGACCGCCTCGCCGACCTGTGCGATCATCAGTCCATGATCGCCAAGGCGCCCTGGGCACTCATATTTGTGGTCGATTATGCCAAGTGGATCGATCTGTTTGAGCACGTGGGCTGCTTTAAGCCCGAGTTTGTCGAGCGCACGGGCAAGGCGCCCCGTCGTGCACCGGGTCTGGGTGACTTTGCCATCGCGGCGCAGGACGCCGTGATCGCCGCGCAAAATGCCGTGGTCGCTGCCGAGGCCCTGGGGCTGGGGAGCTGCTACATCGGTGATGTCGTCGAGAATGCCGAGGAAGTCGCCTCGCTGCTGGACTTGCCTCCCTATACCATGCCGCTGTCGATGCTCATCATCGGCACGCCCCGCAAGGAGCGTCCGGCAATCGCGCATCCCGTGGTGAACCTGGTGCACGAGGAGCGCTACCGCCGCGCCGATACCGCGACCATGGACGCGCAGGTGGCCGAGATGGACGCGATGTTCCGTCCGCATGCCCGCGAGGCAGGCGAGCGCGTGGTGGATATCTACACCCGCAAGCACACGAGCCCCTTTATGGCCGAGATGAGCCGTTCCATGGAGTGGTGGTTCAAAAACTGGCTCGGCAAGTAACGAATGCGGCGATGTGACAAAGGGAAAGTCCCTCTGTCACATTCCATATCGCCGTGGTGGCCTAAAGGCCGTATAAATGTTTATCTAGCTGGGAAAACGGCGCCATTCAAACATGGGCCGATTACCTATAATCCCTTCGAACATTAAAGTTGGGAGGAAACCGGCTTATGGAACAAAAGGCCAAGGAGGCAGCTTCTCACGCTGCGATTCCTGTGAGCATCTCGGCGATGCTCGTCACGCTGGGCGTGGTGTACGGCGATATCGGCACCAGCCCCATGTATGTAACCAAGGCGCTCGTTGCCGGCAACGGCGGCATCGGAAGCGTCACGCAGGAGTTCGTGCTCGGCGCGCTCTCCCTTGTTGTGTGGACGGTCACGCTGCTGACGACCGTCAAGTACGTGCTGATCTCGCTGCGCGCCGACAACCACGGCGAGGGCGGTATCTTTGCCCTGTACAGCCTGGTCAAGCGTTGCGGCAAGTGGCTCATCATCCCCGCCATGCTGGGTGGCGCGGCACTGCTCGCCGACGGCATCCTGACGCCTGCCGTTACCGTGACCACTGCCATCGAGGGCCTGCGCACCATCCCGGCGGTCCACGCCGTGCTCGGTGACGACCAGGGTCGCGTTGTCGCGATCACGCTTGCCATTATCATTGCGCTCTTCTTGGTGCAGCGCATCGGCACGGCCAAGATCGGTCACGCCTTTGGCCCCATCATGACGCTGTGGTTTTTGTTCCTGGGCGGTACGGGCCTGTTCTTTGTCTTCCAGCATCCCGCGGTGCTGCTGTGCCTCAACCCGCTGCGCGGCATCGGCTTTCTGCTGAGCCCCAACAACCATGCGGGCATCATGATCCTAGGCAGCTGCTTCCTCGCCACCACCGGTGCCGAGGCGCTCTATTCCGACATGGGCCATGTGGGCCGCGGCAACATCTACGCCACCTGGCCGTTCGTTAAGTGCTGCCTGCTGCTGTCCTACATGGGTCAGGGCGCGTGGCTTATCAACAACGCTGCCAACCCCGAGCTCATGGGCATCGCCGACCTCAACCCCTTCTACCAGATGCTCACCCCGAGCCTGCGTCCCTTTGCCGTCGGCCTTTCCACCATCGCCGCCATCATTGCCTCGCAGGCGCTCATCACCGGCGCATTCTCGCTGGTGTCCGAGGCCAGCCGCCTGGACCTCATGCCTCATATGCAGGTCTTCTATCCTGCCGAGACCAAGGGTCAGCTCTACATCCCCATGGTCAACAACGTCATGCTCGTGGGCTGCGTTATCGTGGTGCTGCTGTTCCAGAACTCGGCGCACATGGAGGCTGCGTACGGCTTGGCTATTACCCTGACCATGATGTGCACGACGCTGCTGCTCTTCTTCTATCTGCACGTGGAGCGCAAGCTCAAGGTTGCGCCGTGGATCTTTGCCGTCTTCTTCCTCATGCTCGAGGGCTTCTTCTTTGTGAGCTCGCTCACCAAGTTCTTCCACGGCGGCTATTTCACCATCCTTATGGCCGCGCTCATCATGAGCATTATGGTGTGCTGGTACAACGGCACGGCGGTCGAGCAGCGCCAGTTTACGCTGCTGCCGCTGCGCAGCTACCTGCCGCAGCTCAAGCGCCTGCGCGACGACGACCGCTACGAGCTCATGAGCGACAATATCGTGTACCTGACCAAGGACACCAACACCGACTATATCGACCGCGATATCGTCTACTCCATCCTGGATAAGCACCCCAAGCGCGCTCGCGCCTGGTGGTTCGTGAATGTCGAGACCATGGACGAGCCGCATACCTTTGCCTACTCGGTCGAGACGTTCGGCACCGACTACGTGTTCCGCGTGCATCTGTACCTGGGCTACAAGATCAACCAGCGCGTTAACGCCTATCTGCGCCAGGTTGTTCAGGATCTGGCAGCCAGCGGCGAGCTGCCGCCGCAGACGCATGACTACTCGGTCTACAAGGATCCGGGCAACATCGGTACGTTCAAGTTCGTTACGATCCGCAAGCTTCTGGCGCCCGAAAGCGACGTGGAGCCGAGCGAGCGTACGGCCATTACGCTCAAGTACATCATCCGCCGCGCCGCTGGCACGCCTGCGCGCTGGTACGGCCTGGAGAACTCCAACGTGAACTTTGAGTACGTGCCGCTGTTCACCAAGTTTAAGGCCGTGAGCAAGATGCAGCGTCTGGCTCCCAACGAGCGCCCGTAATCGACACCTGAGATTTGACTGTGAACGGGCAGGTTTGCAATGACGGGAAATGAGTCTGGGGAGAAAACCATGGACGCAAAGACGCTTGACGGTCGCGATCTTGCGGCCGAGCTGGTGCGCGAGGCACGCGTCGACGCCGCCGAAGATCGGTTCTTTACGAATCGGGCCAACATGGACATGGCCGATCGTGTGATTTCGGTCGTGGCGCTGGTGTTTGTCGCGGCGTGTGTGTGTGCCCTGCTCGCGCACGTGCTGTTTGTCTAGCGACTGCCGGTCGTAGAAGGCTTTACACTTGGAACCACCACAAGGGAAACCACCACAAAGGTGCCTGTCCCCTTTGTGGTGGTTTTTGTTTTTGAGAGAGGGGCGGGGCGCTGATGGACGTCCATGCGGACGGCGATATTGCCGAGAACTTTTGGTGGCGGCGTACAACGCTGACGCGTCGCAGCCCTCTGTATGACGCCTGCGTATCGGCGGGGCTGCTGGTCGCGGCGACGATTGTGGGCGCGCTGCTCGACCATCCGGGTCTCGCGCCGAGCATCATGATCGTCTATGTGTTCGCCGTGCAGCTGTGCGCATTCTTTACCTGGAGTCGCCTGTATTGCTTGCTGAGCTCGGCTGCCGCCGTGGCGCTCTATAACTTCTTGTTTGTCGACCCGCGCTGCTCGCTGTCGTTTATCGACCGCGTCTATCCCGGCATGTTCTTCATTATGTTTGCGGTCTCGCTCGTGTCGAGCTCGATCGCGCTGGCCCTGCGCCGCGCCTTGGCGCAGGCTGCCGCCAGCGACCGTCGCACGCAGATGGTGCTCGAGACCAACCGTATGCTGCAGCGCTGCGCCGATCAGCAACAGATTGTGCACGCTATGGCAACGCAGCTGGCGCGTCTTTCGGACTGTCCGGTCGTGTGGTATAGCGCCGATGCCGACGACGATGACCTGCTGCCGCGCGCGACGTACACGGCCGTGGGCGATGCCGCGCCGGTGCACCAGTTGGCGCCCCAGATGCCGCCGCGGCTCTCGGCATCCGCTTATGTGGGAACGCCGCTCGATGCCACCTATGGTGGCTCGGCGTTCTACGGCATATACCTGACCGTGCGCTCGGGTGACACCATGGTGCGCGCGGGCGATCCCGCCTCGGTGGTGGGGGTGCTCGCCATTGTCGCCGAGCCCGATGCGCTGACGCCCGAGGAGCGGACGCTTGCCGATGCCATTGTGAGCGAAGGCGAGCTTGCGCTCGATCGCGCCCGCGCCATGGAGGCCCGCGAGGAGGCGGCGGTACTCGCTAAAAACGAGCAGCTGCGTGCCAATTTGCTGCGTTCCATTTCGCACGATCTGCGTACGCCGCTCACCAGTATTTCGGGTAATGCCGACGTGTTGCTCGACCAGGGCTCGACCGGCACGGCCGTGCTCGACGACCAGACACGCCGCGGCATGCTCCTATCCATTCGCTCGGATGCGCTGTGGCTCAACGCTACCGTCGAGAATCTGCTCGCCATCACCAAGCTCGAGGGCGGCGGCATGCACCTGTCGACCACGCTCGAGCTCATGGACGATATCGTCGAGGAGGCGCTGCGTCACGTAAATCCGGCCGTGCGCGAGCACGACCTTAAGGTAGTGGCGTGCGATGAGCCGGCGCTCGTCAACGTCGACGCGCGCCTGATGGTGCAGCTGGTGGTCAATCTGGTGAACAACGCCATCACCTATACGCCTGCGGGCTCGCATGTCATAATCTCGATTGGCGTCCATGGTGGATGCGTGGCGTGCTCGGTTGCTGATGATGGCCCGGGCATTGCGCCCGAGGACCGCGAGCGAATCTTTGAGTCGTTCTACACCGCCAACCATGGCCTAGCCGACAGTTGCCGCAGCGTGGGCTTGGGGCTTTCGCTCTGTCGCTCCATTGCGCTGGCACATGGCGGTAGCATAGAGGTTGCCGCGGCGGCCCCGCACGGCTCTGTCTTTACGATTGAGCTTCCCGCCGCCGATATTTCGTTTGATAAGGAGTAGCGCTGTGCCGAACTCTGCCGTGAAACCGCTCATCTTGGTCGTTGAGGACGATCCCGCCGTCCGCAACCTTATCGTCGCCGCGCTCGAGGCGCACGGCTTGCGCCATATGGCCGTGGAGACCGCTCACGCCGCCATCGCCGCCGCCTCGTCGCAGGCGCCGAGCATTGTGCTGCTCGATCTGGGCCTGCCCGATATGGACGGCGTCAAGGTGGTGGAGTCGGTGCGCGCGTGGTCGGGCATGCCGATTATCGTGGTTTCGGCACGCAGCGAGGACGTGGACAAGATCCGCGCGCTCGATGCCGGCGCCGACGACTACCTGACTAAGCCGTTTTCGGTCGAGGAGCTGCTCGCGCGCATTCGCACGACGCTCAGGCGCCTTTCGTATGCGCAGGCGGGCGGTGTTGCTTCCGAGGGCTCGTTCGATACCGGCGAGTTGCATATCGATTTTGATGCCGGCATCGCCACGATGGATGGCGAGGAGCTGCATCTGACGCCGATCGAGTACAAGTTGCTCTGCCTGCTGGCACACAATGCCGACAAGGTGCTGACGCACCAATTTATCCTGAACGAGATTTGGGGTACGGCGACTAAGAGCGACCTGGCGAGCCTACGCGTCTTTATGGGCACGCTGCGCAAGAAGATCGAGTCCGACCCCGCGCATCCGCGCTATATCCAAACGCATGTGGGTATCGGTTACCGATTGGTCACCCAGGGGTAGGGCAGAGCGCGGCCCCTCTATGAGTTGCGGTGAAATAGATCCTATTTTGGCCTTTACCAGGCATTTTTAGGAACTATTCCACCGCAATTTTGTTATTTGCCCTTGGGCTTGCTGGCGTAGAACTTCTTCTTTTTGGGCTTACCTGCACAGGTGGGCTTGCCGTCACCGCGCGGCCCTCGGTCGCCGGCCTGCGCGTGCGCGGGCACTGCTGTACGGGGCTTGTGGGCTTCGGGGTTGCGCAGCTCCTCGGTTCGCTCGGCAATCTCCTCGGCACTAAAGCCGACTTCGGCCATGGCATCCTCGATGGGCAGGCGGCGCACGATATAGCAATGGTGCACCTTCTGGTTGCGCGCGAAGTCCTCGGGGATGGTCTGCGCCGTAATGTCCTCCAGCACGACGCCCGCGCGCGCGAGCTTGCGCGTCTCGGGGCGGAAGCCGCGCAGGTTGCAGCTAAAGATGGCGTGGCCGCCCTGCGCGAGCAGGCGCGATACACCGGCCAAAAGCTCAACATGGTCGCGCTGAACATCCCAGGTGCGGCGGCCCATCTTGGACGAGTTCGAAAACGTGGGCGGATCGACAAAGATCAGGTCCCAGCGATTGCGCGTCTGGCGCTGGTCGCGAATCCAGGCGAGCACGTCGTCGCGCACAAAGTGGTGCTGCGGCCCCACAAAGCCATTCTGGCGCATGTTGCGCTCGGCCCAGTCCAGGTAGGTGTTGGAGAGGTCGACCGTCACGGTTTCCTCGACGCCGCCGTCGGCTGCATAGCAGGTGGCGGTGCCGGTGTAGGCAAACAGGTTGAGGAAGCGGCGCGCCTGCTTGGCGTGCTCGCGCACCAGATTGCGCGTGACGCGATGATCCAGGAAGATGCCGACGTCCAGGTAGTCGTCAAAGTTGACGGCAAAGGTAAGGCCGCCTTCCTCGATGAGCGGCAGGCGACGGCGCGCAATGTTGGCGCGCTCGCCCGAGCCGCCCTTGCCGGCGCCCTGCTTACCGTACTGCGAACCGCCGCGCGAACGTATGCGGGCTTTGGCGTGCACGTGCTCGGCTGGAACATCCAGGACGCGCGGCGCGATGGCCAAGATATCGAGCATGCGGGCCTGGGCCAGCGCCGGGTCGATGGTCTTGGGCGCGGCGTATTCGGCGATGACGAGCCAGCGGCCCGGCGTCTGCGAGCAGCCCTCGTACAGGTCGATGGCGGCGGAGTAGTCGGGCAGGTCGGCATCGTAGACGCGGTAGCAGCTCACGCCCTCACGCTTTGCCCACTTGCGGCGCAGGCGGGCGTTCTTGCGCAGGCGGTTGGCGAACTGCTCGGACTCGGGAATGAGCACGGGCAGCGGCTTGCCGTCGCCCAAATCGAGCGTGGCGGCAGGTTCGGGCATGGGAGCGTTGGCGGCTTCGTTTTCGGTATCTGCGGCCTGCTCCTCGGCATCCGCGCTAGTCGCAGCTTCAAATGCTGCGGCGGCGTGGTCGAGCGAGAGCCAAACCTCAATAGTCGCCTCTTCGTTGTTGGGCATGACGGCGATGGAGCGCGCGGGCTCGGCATGGAGTGCGCGGGCCATAAGGCCGTCGCGGGTGAGCGCGGCGACCGGTGCGGCGGTAAGCTCGGGCGCGCGACGCAGCTCGCCGACCAGCGTCATGGCGTCGTGCATGAGCGAAAGCGGGGTCTCGGTGGTGTCTGCGACCACGGCGGCGCCGGCGACAGCACCCGCATGGTCCAGTACGGTAGTGGGCTTGGCGGCGCAAAAGTCGACAAAGCGCTTATAGCCGGCGCACTTGACCATGCGCTCAGCGGTCTTGCGGGCGGCGGGGTCGATGTCTACGGCAACGATGCGCGCCTGGCGCTCGCGCGCTGCCGTCTCGCGCTCGCGTGCCTCGGCAAGCAGCTGCTCCCATAGGGCGGCATCGTGCAGCTGCCAGCCCTCAAAGCCCCAGTGCTCGCGCGCGGCGCCCGGGGCGCGGTCGGCCAGAATGTTCACGGCCTCTAGCAGCAGGCCGCCGCCGGCGCACGAGGCGTCGATCAGCGCGGGCAGGGCCTCGTTTTCGTAATCATCGGCCGTCAGCTCGCGCTCGCACAGCGCGGTCCAGCCGACCTGCGCCAATACCAGGGCGGCGTAGTCGGGGCGCAACACGTGCGCGCCCTCGCCGGCACGGGTCGCGGCGGGCGGCAGGCGCTTGAACAGCGGGTCGCCCGAAAGGTCCAGGCTTATGCTCGCGCGGCGCTGACGCAACGCAAGCAGCAGGTGGACATCGGGATCGGTGGCATCGACATCGGCGCGACGGCCTGTGGTCTCGGCCAGGCGATCGCACAATGCGTCCTTGGCGCGCAGGGCAGAGAAGCGCGTGTTGCGCAGCTGCTCGGTCACACCACGGGCAGTGATGGCAATGGTGGCGCCGGGGCGGACGATGTTTTCCCAGGCAATGTCGTAAACGGCATCGTACAGCTCGTCGGCATCCTGTGCCTCAAAGCGCCCGAGCACCACAAACACGCGGCTGGCCAGGCGCGACCACAGGCAGGCACGGTAGCCTTCTTCGAGCTCGCCCTCAAATGCAGCGCGGCCCTTCAGCCGGCGAACATGCGAAAGTCCGAGGCGTTTAAGCTCATCGGCGAGTGCGGACTCAAAGCCCTCGGGGCAGCTTGCGTAAAATTCCATGGGTGACCTCTCTGGTTGTGTCGCTCCATTATATGATGGAAGCTTCGTTTGCCATCGCCCTCGAAAGGAACCCATATGATTGATGCGTGCCCCGATTCCGCTGTACTGTTTTTTGACGTGGACGGCACGCTGACGTCGTTCGATCCCGACAGCATGACCGATAAGGACTTTTCGGCGGTGCGCCCCTCGCAGACGGTCATTGAGGCGTTTCATCGCCTGCACGATGCGGGGCACAAGGCGTTTATCTGCACAGGACGCCCCTTGTGGCTGATTGCCGATGGTCTGCGTGAGCTCGAACCTGCGGGTATCGTGGCCATGGCGGGGGCGACGCTCGAGGTTGAGGGCCGTGTGGTGCATGAGGATTGCTTTGAAGAGGACATTGTCGAGGAGCTTGCGCGTCGCGTTGTGGACGCCGGCATTGAGGTCTTTTTTGAGGCCAACGCTGCGACTTTTGCACTAGAGCCCGCGGGTGTTGAACGGTCGTCTCTGATCGGCACGCATGTGGTGCATAGCGCCGAGGAAATGCGCATCGACGGCCGCCTGCGTGTGGGCAAGGTGTGCCTTAACGAGCCCGGCTTGGCTCGCGTGGCCAATGACGACGGCTTTATCGAACGCAACTTTGAGCTGTGCAACACCGGCGGCCAGAATCGCGAGCTGAGTCCCAAGGGCATTGACAAGGGCGTGGGCGTGGCGCGAGCGCTTGAGTATCTGGGGCGCGCCGGCAACGCGCGCACCTTTGGCTTTGGCGATTCGGGCAACGACCTGGGCATGCTTGCCGCCGTCGAAACGGCTGTTGCCATGGGCAACGCCATGCCCGAGGTCAAGGCGGTCGCCGACTACGTGACCGACGACGTCGCACGCGACGGTACCGTCACCGCCATGCGCCACTTTGGGTTGATCTAATTATTTCGCCGTTCGGACGATTTTCGATCTGCAACTCACCGGATTCACATGCTCAATCGATTTATCAATTCAAACGCTAAGGCGTTTATACCGTTCGCCGAGAAGATAAAAAACCGCAGTTCACGCCTTGATAAACGTAGATAAAGTGTTTAGCAGTTCCACGCCCGTATGCTAACGAAAGGAATCAGGCAGATGGCAATCAAGGTGTTCGCTGACGGTGCAAACCTCGAGGGCATGCTCGACATGTACGAGAACGGCAACGTTCAGGGCTTCACGACCAACCCGTCCCTTATGAAGAAGGGCGGCGTGACGGATTACCGCGCGTTTGCCAAGGAGGTCCTGGCCCACATCACCGATGTGTCCGTATCGTTTGAGGTCTTTGCCGACGACGTCGAGACCATGGAGATCGAGGCTCGCGAGATCGCTGCCTGGGCCGAGAACGTCTATGTCAAGATTCCGTGCGTGACCACCAAGGGCGAGTCCACGGCCGAGTTGGTGCGCAAGCTTTCCGCCGACGGCATCAAGGTCAACGTCACCACCATCTTTACGCCCGCGCAGGTTGACGAGATGGTCGACGCCGTCGACGCCGAGACGCCGTCCATCATCTCGCTCTTTGCCGGCCGCATCGCCGACACCGGCGTCGATCCCATTCCGTTTATGACGGAGTCGGTCAAGAAGGCCGCCGCCAAGCCCAACTGCGAGGTTCTGTGGGCGTCCACGCGCGAGCTTATCAACATTTACCAGGCGCAGGCCTGCGGCTGCCAGATCATCACGGTGCCCAACAGCATTCTGGCCAAGCGCAAGAACATCGGCCGCGACCCGTACGAGGTTTCGCTCGATACCGTGCGCGGCTTTGCCAAGGATATCGCGGCGCTCGGTTTCCATATCCTGCCGTAACGCGAACACTGGCTGCGCCGCGGATTGTTCGCCCCGGCCTTTCCTTTCCCTATCGCTCACGCGCTTCGCGAGGGTCGCGCTAGGCAAAGGAAAGGCCGGGGCTGCCGACACGAGCCCGTCGGTAGGTCCTGAGCTGAATCGCTACCTTTATTCCGATGGGGGTCGACAGCGCTACCCCGCCAACTGTCTCGGGCAGTAATGGGGCTGGGCTCGGATGGCAACGCCGCGTGCCACTGGCGGCTTCGTTCGCCGGATGACGATTCGTGTTACGCGTCCGGCGTCACCTCGGACGGCGGCGTGGGCTCCGACGGCATCGCGTGGACAACGCGGTTCCGCATCATGGATCAACTTGTAATCTAATGATCTTCTAATCCATATCTATCAAGTATCGAAAACGATCCGGCCCCGAGTTGGCAGTCATCGCCAAGGCAAAGGACCCTGCCGGCTATGTGTTCGGGGCGACGCGCAAGTCGCCCAAGACCCTTCGATTATCCTTTGTTCCGCGCATGTAAGATCTCATACTTGACGTGGTTGAACAGCTCTACCGGGCAAACGAGGTCTTTGCGGTTCGTGCCCATAAGTGCTCCACTAACAAAAATCGAGATATTCGGCCTCAGGGTGCCGTCAAGATTGCCAATATGGCTGAAAAACGTCCCGTACCGCACCTCTGCGGGTGCAGATATAGGACGTTTGTAGAATATCTGACGCTTATTTGTTGAGCTTGCACTTTGAAGAGGTGTTATCGTGGCCCAGTGAGGCCGAATATCTCAAAAATTGCAGGTGAGGATTAGCGGAAACGGCGTCTCGCACTTCGGGATATCGCCAAATCGTTTTAGAAGGAGGGGCGCTCGGCGGAATGGGACCCGCCGAGCGCCTGCAGCGGCTTATTTGCCCCGCACCATGGTGAGCGAGATCTTCTTGCGGTCGCGATCGACCTTCTCGACCCACACCTTGACCGTGTCGCCGACGCGCACCACGTCGCTCGGGTGCTTGACGAAGCGGTTGGCAAGCTTGGAGATGTGCACGAGGCCGTCCTGGTGCACGCCCACGTCGACGAAGGCGCCAAAGTCCACGACGTTGCGCACCGTGCCCTTGAGTTCCATGCCGGGCTCCAAGTCGTCGATGGAAAGTGCCGAGCGGCTAAAGACCACCTCGGGCGCGTCGTCGCGCGGGTCGCGGCCGGGCTTCTTGAGCTCGTTGACAATGTCGATGAGCGTCAGGGTACCGCAGTCCAGGTCGCTTGCCAGCGCCGAGATGCTGCCCAGGCGGCGCTCGATGTCGGGCACGCCGCCGCGGCTGAGCTCGCTCGCCGCAACGCCGGCGCGCTCCAGGACGGCCGTGGCCACCTCGTAGCTCTCGGGGTGGACGCTTGTCGCATCGAGCGGGTTCTTGCCGCCGCTGATGCGCAGGAAACCTGCGGCGTTGAGGTACGCCTTGGGTCCCAGCTTGGGGACCTTCTTGAGCTGGCGGCGATCGGTAAAGGCGCCGTTTTCCTCGCGGTACGCCACGATGTTCTTGGCCACGCTCGGCGTGATGCCCGATACGTATCCCAGCAGGCTCGCGCTCGCGGTGTTCACGTCGACGCCCACGCGGTTGACGACGTCCTCCACCACGTGGCCCAGGGCGCGCGAGAGCTCGGCCTGGTCAAGGTCGTGCTGGTACTGGCCCACGCCGATGGACTGGGGCGGAATCTTGACGAGCTCTGCCAACGGGTCCTGCAGGCGGCGGCCCAGGCTCATGGCGCCACGCACGGTGACGTCCAGGTCGGGATACTCCTGGCTGGCGAGCTCGGAGGCGGAGTACACCGACGCGCCGGCCTCGTTGACGATGGTGTATCGCAGCCCAGGCGCCTGCTCGGCGATGAGCTCCGAGACGACTTCCTCGGTCTCGCGGCTGGCGGTGCCGTTGCCGATGACGATGGTGTTGACGCCGTCCTTCTTGACGAGGCGGGCGAGCTCGCGCTTAGTGCCGGCGACGTCGTGGCGCGGCTTGGTGGGGTAGACTACGCTGTGGTCGAGCAGCTTGCCGGTCTCGTCCATGACGGCGACCTTGCAGCCGGTGCGGTAGCCCGGATCGAGCGCGAGCACACGGGCGCCGCGGACGGGGCGTGCCGAGAGCAGGCCCTCAAGATTCTTGGCAAAGACGTTGATGGCCTCGGTCTGGGCACGAACGGTGAGTTTGGCGCGGGCCTCGCGCTCCAGCGAGGGGGCCATGAGGCGCTTGTAACCGTCAGCGATGGCGGCATCGAAGATGGGAGCAAACACGCCCTGGCGTCGGGGCCAACGGCTGCCGAGGCGTGCCGTGGCGGCAGCGCCGTCGACGTTCACGCGCACGCGGAGCTTGCCCTCGCGCTCACCGCGGTCGATAGCCAGCACGCGGTGGTTGGGAATATGGCGCAGCGGCTCGTCAAAGTTGTAGTACGGCTCATAGGGGGTCTTCTCGGCAGGGTCGGTGGCCTCGACGACGATGTCGGCGGTGTTTTGCGTAAAGGCGCGCAGGTCGGCGACGTTCTCGGGGTCCTCGGCCACCGTCTCGGCCACGATGTCGGCGGCGCCGGCGAGCGCTTTCTCGGGCGTGTCGAAGCCGGCCTCCTCGTTGACGTATGCCGCGGCGGTGTCGAGCGCGCTGCCCTTGGCCGAGGCCTGCATGATGATCATGTTGGCGAGTGGCTCCAGGCCGGCCTCGCGGGCCTTCTGCGCGCGAGTCATGCGCTTTTTGCGGAAGGGCTTGTAGAGGTCCTCGACACGCTGGAGCTGCGTGGCCTCGCGAATCTGCTGCTCGAGTTCGGGCGTGAGTTTGCCCTGCGCGTCGATGAGTAGGATGACGTCCTCTTTACGCTGCTCAAGATTGCGCAGGTAGGACAGGCGCTCGTCGAGTGCGCGCAGGGCGACGTCGTCCATGCCGCCCGTGGCTTCTTTGCGGTAGCGCGAGATAAAGGGGATGGTGTTGCCCTCGTCGATGAGCTTGACGGCTGCCTCGATGTTGACGGCCTTAAGGTTGAGCTCGCGGGCGAGCTGGGCGATAAGATCCATGGGACTCCTTGCGTTTAAGGTGCGTTTGCAGCACAGGGCTACCAAGGATACCACCCGTCCCAAAAGACTGTTTTTGGGGCCGCGCCACGAAAACGGTCTATCTACTACGTTTGAACCGTATGGGTCGACCATCCCCCGGTTTTCCGAAAATACGCAAGCCGTCTACCTGCGGTTTTTATTTCGCGAAATTCGGCATGGTTGAGGGTGGTCGGCTGAACGTAGTAGATAGGCCCATTTCGTGGCGAACGAACTAAGCTGAGGCGCAAAATAGCCTCGCTCCAGAATAATCGTCGGCAAGGTAGCAAAATGCCCCGCGGGCAGGAGGCTGCTCGCGGGGCAAAGAAGAGGGACTTGTTGGTGGCGGACCGAGGGGTCCGGCATGGGGTTTCTGCCGCGGTCGCTCTTAAGGCATTACAGCTCGACGAGCTGGCCGGTCTCGGCGGCCTCCTTGATGGCGTTGAGAAGCGTGAGCGTCTTGACGTTATCGGCGGGGGTCACGACGGGCTCGACCTCGCGGCGGACGACCTTCACAAAGTGCTTGAGCTGCATCTTGTGCGGCAGTGCCGGGTCGACAGCCGGAATCTCCATCTGCAGCGGCTTGTGCCAGTTGGAGGCGCCGTCGTAGGAGAACTGGTGCAGGCGGGGCAGCGACAGGGCGCCCTTGGTGCCGCCGATAAAGTAGGCGTCGGCGTCGAAGGGGCGGTACTGCGGGTCCTCGCGAGCAGTCGCCTCCCAGTTCCAGGGGCTGGCGGTGGCATCGGAGATGGTCATGCTTGCGAGCGCGCCATCGGCAAAACGGACGTTGACCACGGCGGAGTCCTCGGTCTCAAAACCGCGGGCGGCGCTGGACTGCATACCCTGGACGGCAACGGGCTCGCCCAGCAGATAGCGGAGCAGGTCGACGTCGTGAACCAGGTTAACCAGGATCGGGCCGGCACCCTTCTTGCGGCGCCACTCGACATCGAAGTACTCGTCATTCTTATAGATCATGTAGTGGAAGCTCGACACGGTGAGCTTGCCCAGCTCGCCAGACTCGATGATCTTCTTGGCCTTGTTCACAAACGGGTTGTGGCGACGGTGCTGACCCACGAGCACGGGCACGCCGGCGGTCTCGGCCTCGGCGGCGAAGGCCTGGGCATCCTCAAGATCGTTGGAGATCGGCTTTTCGACCAGCGGCACGATGTTGCGCTTGATGGCCTCGCGGGCAACGCCCAGGTGCAGGTCGTTGGGGGTGGCGATGATGACGGCCTCGGGCTTGACCTCGTCCATCATCTGGGCAGGATCGGTAAAGAACGGCACGCCGGCGGCCTCGGCCGTGGCGCGGGCGCCCTCAAAGGCGTCGGCGATGGCGACGAGTTCGGCCTCGGGCTCCTCGGTGACAAAGCGGATGTGGTTGCGGCCCATGGCGCCGGCGCCGATGACGGCAATGCGGACGGGGTTGAGCTCAGACATTTCGACTCCTTAATGCTGGTGGCTTGGAATGTGACAAAGGGACAGCCCCTTTGTCACATCGGTATAACTAGGCGGACTTCTTCTTGCTGTCGGAGACCATCATGTAGACGGTGAGTACGACGGCGATGGCGGCAATCACGATGGCGCCGTAGAAGGACTGCTGGTAGGCGGCGCTGCCGGCCTCGGCGTGATACAGCACGGCGGTGATGGGCTGGCTGATCCAGGTAGAAGCGGCGTAGCCCAAAAACATGATGCCGTAGTTGACGCCGATGTTGCTGGTGCCAAAGGCGCCACCGGTGAGCGGCGGGTAGATGACGAGCAGGGCGCCAAAGCTAAAGCCGAGCAGGGCGAGTGCCACAAAGAACATGCTCTGCGTAAAGCTCATCGACATGATGACGAGCGCGACGATGGTGACGACAAGGCTGATGAGCAGCGACTTGTAGGCGCCGAGCTTGTCGATGATCTGGCCAAAGGACAGGCGACCGACCAGGTTGGCGCAGGTGTTGACGGAAACCACCACACCGCCGAGGGCGACGGCTGCGGCGCTCGTGGGGTCGGCGAAGAGCTGGACGGCGGCGATGGAGGCAACCTTGCCCACGAGCAGGGTGCCCGCAGTGGCGGCGCAGGCGAAGGTGACGATGAGGACCCAGAAGCGCGGGGTCTTGACCATCTCGCCCGGGGTGAGGTCACCGAAGGTGCCGGCGTGCGCGCCGCCCTTGGGGGCCTCGAAGCCCTCGGGCAGCCAACCGGCCTCGGGGGCCTTCAGGAACAGGGCGGAGGCGGCAATCATCACAAAGAAGATGACGCCGAGCGCCTTGAGGGCGCCAAAGATGCCCAGGCTCGGGATGAGCAGCGAGGCGAGCACCGGGGATAGCACGGCGGGGCCGGCGGTCGAAGCGGCAAGGGTGATGCCGGAGGCGAGACCCTTCTTGTCGATGAACCACTTTTGGCCGGTGGTGAGCGCGGGGTTGTAACCCAGGCCGTTGCCGATGGCGGCGACGAGCGAGAACCACAGGTAGAACTGCCACGGCTCGGTGACGGTGCCGGACATGAACCAGCCCAGGCCGTAGCACACGGCGGCAGCGATCACGACGTTGCGCGGGCCGATCTTATCGGAGATACGGCCGGCGAAGATGCCCGTCACGGCCATGATGGTCTGAAAGACCGGGAAGGCCCAGGTAAGAGCGCTGGACCACTCGGGGTAGACGGCGAGCAGGTTCTTGCTCACGACGGAATACAGCGCGATGGAGCTGATGAAGAACATGGTGACGCACGCGGCGGAAAGCACGACGGCGCGACCCTTGTTGGAGTTGGTGGAAGCCATTGGACTCTTTCTAATCGATACGGGGGAGGAACAGGCGTGTCCGCGGGTCCTCCCTGTCGGGCTGCTTTACTGGTCAGTCGGCTTTGCGACGCCGGACTCGTCGGACCAAAGCTCGACACCCTTGTTCTTAAGGTAGTTGTCGGCAAAGGCGCGGCGGCCGCCGGGCTTGGCGGTGAGGTCGCCCATCATGTTGGAGAAGCCGCCATCGACCTTGATGGCGTCGCCGGTGGTAAAGTCCGAGCGCTTGGACGCCAGGAACATGACGGCGTTGGCGATATCGCTGACCTCGCCGATGCGGCGCGTGGCGATGAGGCGGCTGCGGCTCTTCTCGACCTCGGGGTCGGCGTAAAAGCTCGCCGACATGGGGGTCTTAACAAAGCAGGGCTCGACGCAGTTGGAGCGCACGCCGTAAGGGCCCCACTCGGCTGCCAGCATCTTGGACATCATGTTGACGCCGGCCTTGGTGGAGCTGTACACGCCCGAGAACGTCTCGGGGGAGTGGCTGGCGACGGTCGAGATGTGCACCAGGCGGCCCTGGCCGGCCTTGATCATCTCGCGACCAAAGCGCTGCGAGGTGATGAAGTAGCCGGTGAGGTTGACGTTGAGTACCTGCTCCCAGTCGCTCAGCGGCAGGTCCTCCATAGCGGCGAAGCGCAGGATGCCGGCGGTGTTGACGAGGACGTCGACGCGGCCGAAGTTGGCGATGGTGGCGTCGACGGCGGCCTGAACCTCGGCCTCGTCGGTGGCGTTCATCTTGTAACCCTCGGCGTGGATGCCAAACTCGGCGGCGAGGTCGGCAGCTGCGGCCTTGACCTTTTCCTCGTCCAGATCGAGCAGGACGACGTTGGCGCCGTTGCGGGCGAACTCGCGGCAAATCTCGACGCCCATACCGCCGAGTGCGCCGGTCACGGCGCAGACATCGCCCTCGAGCTTAAGCCAGTTGCTCATAGGAACTTCCCTTCTTGTGCCTCCCGGTGGGTCGCTCCCATTAACCGACCCACGTGGTTTTCGCTGGTTATCGTATGTTTTGCATTTGCGCAGGTGAATTGCATATTTGTTAGAATGGCGTTAACCGTAGGTTCACACCGTGTGCCGCAATTTGCCTGTGCTGAGCATGTGACCTGCGAAAACGACCCCCTGCGGCACCGTGTGGCCGTACGAGCGAAAACGGAGAGACGACGTGTACGATCGACGACTTGAGGCCATTTCGGCCGCCGCGGAGCTGGGAAGTTTCTCGCGCGCCGCGGCAAAGCTGCGCGTGTCGACGCCGGCGCTCGTCAAGCAGGTATCGGGGTTCGAGGCTGAGTTCGGCATTACGCTGTTCGAGCGTTCGCATTCGGGCGTCAAGGTGACGCCGGCGGGGGCGCTGCTGGTCGACGATGCACGCTCGATCATGCGCCAGTCCGAGGATGCCCTGCGCCGTGCCCGACGCGCAGCGGGCGATGGCGGCGCGGTGCGCCTGGGCGTATCGATGATGTGCCCAGGCCGTCAGACGCTTTCGATGTGGACGGGCGTGCACGAGTTGGAGCCGTCGTTGCGCTTTGAGATCGTGCCGGTGAGCGACCTGTACGACGAGCGCGAGACCGTTATGCGCAGCTTGGGCCGCGAGGTCGATGTGGTGCAGTCGAGCTTTTCGACCCCGCGCTGGGGCGATGCGTGCCAAAAGCTCCTCATCGTCAACGTGCCGTTTTATATCGATGTGCCTCGCACGAGCCCGCTTGCGCGTAAGAGCCGCATCACAGTTGCCGACTTGGAGGGCATGCGCCTGCGCGTGCTGCGCCACGGCAACGACGCCATGGACAATCTGCGCATCGACCTTTTGGCCGACGGCGGCGTGGACGTGATCGACGTGGACAGCTTCGACTTCGCACTCTTTAACGAGGCCGAGGAGAAAGGCGACGCGGTACTCACCTGCGGCGCGTGGTCGGGCGTGCATCCGGCCTTTGTGGGCGTGCCGTTCCTGTGCGGCCGCGAGGTGCCGGTCTATCTGCACTACCCGCTCGAGCCCACCCTCCAAGTACAAAAATTCGTCAACGCCATGGCCCAACTCCTCAAGTAGTTAATTTGTGTGACAAAGGGACAGTCCCTTTGTCACACAAAACGAGGCCCTGGCCAAACGGCCAGGGCCTCACTAACCTTTATTCCGTTTTAAACGACGGGCTGATCACGCGTAGGAGGGTGCCCCGTGGACGGCGGTGTATTTCCTCCGCGCGCAGTTTCGCAGCGCAGCGAGAATGTTTGAGCACGGAGGAATTACCCCGCCCGCCCCGGGGCACCCTCCGTCAGTAGCCGGTCCTACTCGAGCTCAAACGCACCCGTATACAGCTGATAGTAATACCCGCGCTTGGCAATCAGCTCGTCATGGTTGCCGCGCTCGATGATGCGGCCGTGGTCCAGGCAGATGATCGCGTCGGAGTTGCGCACGGTGGAGAGACGGTGCGCGATGACAAACGTCGTGCGACCCTCCATGAGCTTGTCCATGCCCTCCTGCACGATGGCCTCGGTGCGAGTGTCGATGCTCGAGGTGGCCTCGTCCAGAATCATCGCCGGCGGGTCGGCGACGGCGGCACGTGCGATTGAAATCAGCTGGCGCTGGCCCTGCGAAAGCTGGGCGCCATTGCCGGTGAGCATGGTGTCGTAGCCGTCGGGCAAGCGGGTGATAAAGTCGTCCGCACCTGCGAGCTTTGCCGCCGCGATGCATTCGTCATCGGTGGCGCTCAGGTTGCCGTAGCGGATGTTGTCCATCACGGTGCCGGAGAACAGGTTTACATCCTGTAGTACGACGCCCAGCGAACGGCGCAGGTCGGCCTTGCGGATCTTGTTGACGTTGATGCCGTCGTAGCGAATCTTGCCGTCGGCGATGTCATAGAAGCGGTTGATGAGGTTGGTGATGGTCGTCTTGCCGGCACCGGTGGCGCCGACAAACGCGACCTTCTGGCCCGGCTTGGCAAACACGGACACGCCGTGCAGCACCTCGTGGTCGGGCGTGTAGCCAAAGTCGACGTTGTCCATGACCAGGTCGCCGCGCAGTGGTACGTAGTCGATCTCGCCGGTCGCGCGGTGCGGATGCTTCCACGCCCACATGCCGGTGTGGTGGTCGGCCTCCTCGAGCTGCCAGGTGTCGGGGTTCACCTGCGCGTTGACGAGCGTCACGTAGCCTTCGTCGGCTTCGGGTTCCTCGTCGATGAGCTCAAAGATGCGGTCGGCGCCGGCGAGGCCCATGACCACGGCGTTGATCTGCTGCGAGATCTGGCCGATCTGTCCGCAGAACTGCTTGGTCATGTTAAGGAACGGCACCACGACGGCGATGGACAGCGCCATGCCCGAGATGCTCAGGTTGGGCACGCCCAGTGCCAGGAAAATGCCGCCCGCCAGTGCGACCAGCACGTAGAGCAGGTTGCCCAGGTTCATAAGGATGGGCATGAGGATGTTGGCGTACATGTTGGCCTTCTGGGAGACCTCGAAGAGCTTTTCGTTGCGCTCGTCAAAATCGGCCTCGGCGGCAGACTCGTGGCAGAACGCCTTGACGACCTTCTGGCCGTTCATGACCTCCTCGATATGGCCCTCGACCACGCCGAGCTCGGTCTGCTGTGCAATGAAGAAGCGCGCGGAGTTGGAGCCGAGCAGCTTGGTCATAAAGGTCATAAAGGCGACGCCGGCGATGATGACCAGGCACATCCACACGCTGTAGTACAGCATGATAAAGAACACCGTGACGATGATGATGATCGTCATGAGCAGGTTGGGCAGCGACTGGCTGATCATCTGACGCAGCGTGTCGATGTCGTTGGTGTAGTGGCTCATGATATCGCCGCGCTGGTGCGTGTCGAAGTAGCGGATCGGCAGGTCCTGCATGCGGTTGAACATCATCTCGCGCAGCTTCTCGAGCGAGCCTTGTGTGACGATAGCCATGGCGCGGTTCCAGAAGAGCGAGGACAGGACGCCGACGCCGTAGATGCAGGCGAGGGTGGTCACGAGCTGTGCGATCTTGGGCTGCGCGGCTTCCCAATCGCCCGACTGCCACGATTCGCTAATAATTTGCAGGGCGCTCTGCAGGAAGGTCGCGCCGATGGAGTTGATGATGGCGCAGAGCACCACGCCGGCGACGACGAGGGGCAAAAGCACAGGATAGAAGCCAAAGAGCGTCTTGATGAGGCGCGACATGGTGCCGCCCTTGCGGTTGAGCGCGCGCTCGGCGGTCGTTGCCTTACTCATGTGCCTCGCCTCCTTCCTGGGTCTGAGCTTGCGTTGCGGTCATGTCGGTGTTGTCTGCCGCCGTGTTCGCGTCGCCAGAGACGTTGTCGGCGTCTTGCGTACCTTCGGCAGACATCTTGTTTTGCGAGGTAAAGGTCTCTCGGTAGATCTCGCTCGTCTTGAGCAGCTCTTCGTGGTTGCCGATCTGTGCGATGCGGCCACCCTCCATGACGATGATGCGGTCTGCGTCCTGCACGGAGCTGATGCGCTGGGCGATGATGAGCTTGGTCGTGTTGGGCAGATAGCTTGCCAGGCCTGCGCGGATTTTGGCGTCGGTCTTGGTGTCGACGGCGCTGGTGGAGTCGTCCAGGATCAAGATCTTGGGGCGGCGCAGCAGGGCACGCGCAATGCACAGGCGCTGCTTCTGACCGCCCGAAACATTAGAGCCGCCCTGTTCGATCCAGGTGTCGTAGCCCTTGGGGAAACCGTCGACAAATTCGTCGGCGCAGGCCAGATGCGCTGCCTCGCGGACTTCCTCGTCGGTGGCGTTCGGGTCGCCCCAACGCAGGTTCTCGGCGATGGTGCCGCTAAACAGCACGTTTTTCTGCAGCACCATGGCGACCTGGTGGCGCAGGGCGTCCAAGTCGTAGTCGCGCACGTCCATGCCGCCCACGCGCACGGTGCCCTCGGTGGCGTCGTACAGGCGGGCGATGAGGTTTACGAGCGTGGACTTGGCCGAGCCGGTGCCGCCGATGATGCCGATGGTCTCGCCGCTCTTAATGTGCAGGTCGATATCGTCGAGCGCCTGGCGCTTCGCATGCTTGGAATACTTAAAGCTCACGTGGTCAAAGTCGATGGAACCGTCGGCAACCTCGAGCACGGGCTCGGCGGGATCGGCGATCGTGGGCTCGGCGGCCAGCACCTCGGCAATGCGGTGTGCCGATTCGTCGGCCATGGTCACCATGACAAAGATCATCGACAGCTGCATCAGGCTCATGAGAATCTGGAAACCATAGGTAAAGGTCGAGGAGAGCTGGCCCACGTCGAACAGCGTGCCCTGGCTCGTGATGATGAGCTTGGAGCCCAGGTAGATGATGACGACAAACGCGCCGTTGACGCAGATGTTCATCATGGGGTTGTTAAAGGCGAGCAGCTTCTCGGCGCGGGTGAAGTCCATCTGGACGTCGCGCGCGGCGGTCGCGAACTTCTCCTTCTCAAAGTCTTCGCGCACATAGCTCTTGACCACGCGCATGCCGGTGACGTTTTCCTCGACGGACTCGTTAAGGGCGTCGTACTTGTGGAACACGCGCGAGAAGATGGGGCGCACCTTAAAGATGATAAAGAACAGCCCAAAGCCCAGCAGCGGAATGATGACCAGGTAGACCATGGCAACGCTGCCGCCCATGATAAACGCCATGGTAAAGGCGAAGATCAATACCAGCGGCGCGCGCACGGCGATACGGATGATCATCATAAAGGCCTGCTGCACGTTGTTGATATCGGTGGTCAGGCGCGTGACGAGCGAGGAGCTCGAGAACTCATCGATGTTGGCAAAGCTGAACGTCTGGATCTTGTAGAACAGGTCGTGACGCAGGTTCTTGGCGAACCCGCAGCTCGCATGGCTGCAGGTGACGCCGGCAGCGGCGCCAAAAGCAAGCGACGTCAGCGCGATGAGCACCAAAAAGCCTGCGGTGGGAAGCATCTCGGCTACGGTGGCACCGTCTTTGATGGCGTCGATCAGGTTGGCGGTGATAAAAGGAATCAGCATCTCGCAGAGCACCTCGCCAAGCACGAGCAGCGGCGTGGCAACGGTGACTTTCATATAGTCGCGGATGCTTCCCATGAGGGTTTTAATCATCCAGTTCCTCCCAGGTTACACGGATTTTCTCGAGCATTTCGGCGAGGTCCTCGCGCTCGTCATGGGTGAGCGCGCTAAAGGCCCGTTCTCTAAAGCGGATGCGGGCCGCCTGGTCGATGCGGGCGTTTTCCCGGCCGGTTTCGGTCAGACGAATGGTGAGTTGCCGTCGATCCTTGGGGTTACGGCTGCGTTCAATGAGGCCGTTGAGCTCGAGCTTGGACAGGATCTCGGAAAGCGACCCCGGCTTGAGGTCAAAGTGCATGCCGAGTTCCTGCTGCGACATCTCGCCGCCGGGCTGCTTGGCCAGCAGGCAGATGATGGGCGCCTTGCCGGACACGCCTCCGCCATGAAAATGCATGTAATGGCCGCAAAAACCCAGGCCGCTCAGGATGCGCTTGGCGAGCTTGTCTTCGCCGTTAACTGCTTCGGGCACGTCTGCCGGCTCCGAAGGATCGCCGCCGGGCTCATGCGGGCGAAGGTTAAGGGGTTCATCGCACATGAATTCGTATCGCTCCTTTCTTTAGTTAGGTAGTGGAATTGTTTTGTGCCTAACTAATCTAGGAGTGCCACACAAGAATGTCAAGGTACCAAACTTATTTAGTTACGGCGCCGCAAAACATCGGGGTAGTCGTTGGGGACGTTCTTAAACGACTAGTCGTTGGGGACGTTCTTGTTTGACTAGTCATTTAAGAACGTCCCCAATGACTAACTTCAAAACTATGCCGGATTACGGGGCTGAACTGCGGATTGTCGACCATACCGAAATTGGTAAAAAGAAAACCGCAGGTAGAAGGCTTGCTATGATTTGAAAATAGAGGGTGTGGTTGACTCATTCAGGTTCAGCCCCGTAATCCGGTGTAGTTTTGAAATGGCACTGAATGAGTGGCGGCGAATGGGCCGCAATGAAGCAGGCTAGCCCCTCGTTTCCGAAACCTTTCCGCAACAAACTGTCCTCCACGGCGCAAGCTTTCGTCCGTAGCGTTCCCTGCGCTACACTTAGTCGCACTGTGGCGCTGCTGCGCCGCACCCGAAACAAGGGAGACCCTCATGAAGAATACTCAGCTGCTGCTGATTAACGATATGTGCGGCTACGGCAAGGTCGCGCTTTCCGCCATGCTGCCGGTACTGTCGCACATGGGCTACCGTATCCATAACCTGCCGACGGCGCTCGTTTCCGACACGCTCAACTACCCCAAGTTCTACATCCACGACACCACCGAGTACGTGCGCCAAAGCCTCGCTATCTGGGAGGAGCTCGGCTTTGAGTTCGACGCCATCTCGACCGGCTTTATCGTGACCGAGGAAGAGACGCGTATCATCTCGGACTTTTGCCACCGCCGCGCGCAAAAGGGCACCAAGGTATTCGTCGACCCCATCATGGGCGACAACGGCAAGCTCTATGCCGGTGTGCCCGAGTCCACGATTGGCCTTATGCGGCACCTGCTTGAGTGCGCCGACTACGCGGTGCCCAACTACACCGAGGCCTGTCTGCTCACCGATACGCCCATTGCCGAGCAAATCACGCCGGATGAGGGCCGCACCCTTGTGGACGCCGTGCGCGAGCTGGGTGCCAAGTCGGTGGTCATTACGAGCGCCGTGGTCAATGGCACGAACGCGGTTATCGGTTACGACCATGTGGCGGGGGAGTACTTCACGATTCCCTTTGAGCTCATTCCGGTCTATTTCCCGGGCACGGGCGACACGTTCTCGGCGGTGCTCGTCGGCCGCGTTATGGCAGGCTGGAGTCTGCAGCGCGCGACGTCCGATGCCATGCGTGTGGTGGCTGAGCTTATCGAGCGCAATGCCGACCAAGAGGACAAGTCGGCCGGCCTGCCCATCGAGGCCTGCTTGGACGTGATCGACCATGAGTAACGCTGGCGAGGACGGCGTCAAGCCTGCGGGCGAGAACAAGCCGCTCGGCGCGCCGCGTGGCAAGCGTCCGCGTATCCGCGTGAGCTGCGTGGACCAGCTGGGTGCGTGCCGCTGCCACCATGGTCACAAGCCGGGCGACGTCTTTGACTTTGACCGAGACCGCGGCAAGATGTGCGCCATGGCCTGCCATGTGGGCTTTCCCTATATTGATATCCTGCGCTATGGCGGAACCGTGCCTGGCAACGAGCCTGGTACGGCAAAGTTCTGCTGCCCCGAGGTCGACACCCTCAACGTCTGGCTCGCCGAGATCGTCGACGAGTAATCGAGCGTGGATTTTCTCCCGCCGAGATAATGAGCGTGGATTTTCTCCCGTTTAGAGCGCACTTGAACGCTCAAAGTGGGAGAAAGTCCACGCTCGATTTATATGCGGGAGAAAATCCTCGCTCGCTGCATGTCGATGGTGCGGTTCGTGTGCTCGCGAGCCTACAGTTGTTCGAGCATAGCAGTGCAACCGTCGAGCACGTCGCGGTAGGTGGCATCGAAGTTGCCGGTGTACCAGGGATCGGCCACGTCGCCGGGGCGCTCGGTCCAATCGAGCAAGCGCGTAATCTTGTCGTCGGGGTCGTCGCCAAAGATGCGACGCAGGCCGCGCGCGTTCTCAGCATCCATATAGACAATGTGATCCCAGTCGCCATACTCCGCGCGGCGCACCTGACGCGCGCGGTGGGCAACGACGGGAATCCCGACTTCGCGCAGCTTGGCGACCGTGCCATGATGCGGCGGGTTGCCGATCTCCTCGGTTGAGGTCGCTGCGGAATCGATGACAAACTCCGCCTCGCGCCCAGCGCGGCGCACGAGCTCGGTAAGCACCGACTCAGCCATCGTCGAGCGACAGATGTTCCCATGACAGACAAATAGGATTTTGCGCATTGGCTAAAACCTCTCGAATATCAGAGTTTTCGCAGATAATCGCACTGCTTTTTGATTCCTCGTCAAGGACAGAATATCAAATTGATTCATAAATGAGCGGATTATTCTTCTTTCCAGCGTCGTAAGAATTGTCGTAAAGAACGAGGGTTTACGACTTGTTGTCACAATGTTGACCGTCCTTTGCATCCAATTTTCAGCATATCCTCTCTGACGTCGTCGAAATCAAGATGGGTGTATGTGTTAAAAGTCACGTTGATGTCGGAGTGGCCCATGATGCATTTTAGCTTCGCAGGGTTCATTCCCCTGCGTGCCATCTTCGAGCAGAAGGTATGTCGGCAGACATGTGGTGTGATTTTGGGAAGCTCATCCTTGTAGATGCGATTATGTTTCTCTATCGCGTGGTGGAAGTACTTCTCCCAGTGCAGGGCAACACGCGGCATCTCGTTTTTATCAAGAAACAGAAAACCGCTAACACCGTCAACGACCGGCTCACTCGAAGGCTTTAGACGTTGCGCAAGGATACTCCTGAAACACTCTGTCACGGCTTGAGTTATGGGAACATAGCGGATCCCGCTCTCCGTCTTGGGACGTTCGATGTAGTATCGCATGTTGCTGGTCCGCTGAAGTTGCTTGTTTACCCGAATGCTTCCGTTTTTGAAATCAAGGTCTTCGACGGTAAGACCGCAGAATTCAGAAATGCGCAGGCCCGTATTTAGAAGGATGTAGATGGCGTCACGATAGCGGTGAAAGTGTTCATCGCCCTCCACGAAAGCAAGAAATCTGCGTTCTTGGTTAGTGGCCAAGGCCTTGCGTGTAACCATGTCGTTTGTCAGTATCGTTGCGAGCTCGAAATAGAAGGGATTTCGGCGAATCAGGCTGTTCTCCTCTGCCAGTTGAAACGCCGGTCTCAGAACACCACGGATGCTATGGATTGTGCTATAGCGCTTGCCGTGGATTTTTTGCAGGTTGATGAGCCATTCCTTGGCATCAAGGGAGGTGACACCGCATATTCGTCGCGAGCCGAATTCATCTGTAGCAAGAAAATTGAGGATTGTCTTGTAGGCGGCTCGAGTGGATTGTTTCACGGCAGTCTTTGTTTCAGTGTAACGAGATGCGAGTTCGTAGACTGTCATATTGTTCGGCGCGACCTTATCAAGCAGATCGCGCTGGATCTCATGCTCCAACGCGCGCAAGCACGGACTGGCTTTCTTCCCCTTCGGAGTTAGATCATGAGTTGTCAAGGTCCACGAGTAGACGCTCCGCGTTTTACCTCTTGCATCCACATACTTGAAGCAGTAACGGCCGTTTTTTCTCTGGCTTTCCCCGCGTCTGAGGATTCGCCCTTTGCTGTCTTTTCTCACAGTCACTAGCAGGCTCCTTCCTGTTCAGAAAAGAGCCCCGATGCGATATTTCAAGATTATCGCACGGGGCCCGATTGGTTAAGCTGTCAAGTGCGAAACGGTGTCGAGAAGCTCTTTATAAAGAGCGTTGGCGCAGGACGAGGGGGCGAGTCCTCGCGCATAACTCGAATATGGGTTTGTACGAGAGGAACCTTCGACCGGCCAGTATCCGTCGAGATCGTGCCTAAACTCAGAGAGACAGATCTCCCTCGTCTGCATCTCCGCAACGACGGAGAGGCGCCTCTCAAGTTGACCAAATCCGTCGACATCGTTTTGCGGACGATAAGTCGCGGATCGGCGCATCTGTTCTCCATAGAATTCCAAAGGGCTGTAGGGCGTCGTGACGATTACGAGATCGGCGGCTATCGCTTTGTCGGAATATCGGGACGGTGCCATCACCTCATGCTCCATCGCATAGGGATCCGTGATGCGAAGCAGGTCGGCGTAGGGGATGGATGAGGGACGAAGTTCGTCAAGAATCACCGTGTGCTTGCCCTCATACCCCTGAAAGATGTCTCTCGTAGATCCAGAGACGAAGAACGGTTCGCCCTTCCGCTTCGCATAGAGCTTTGCGAGGGTGGACTTCCCCGTTCCAGCAGGCCCGAAGATCCAAACTGATTCCACCCTTCTTTCGCCCTTGAGCATCAACCCCCGCCATTTCCGGGCCTGAACCTGAAGGCGGCGTGCATAAACGTCTTCGATCTGACGCTATGTCCGGGCATATTCGGATCCGGAGAGCTGAGAGATCAAGGACTCCTTGTCGATACGACCTTCGAGAAGGTCATCGAGAAGGACTTTGACGCTGCTATGGGACCTCGTTCGAGCAACGCGCGACTCAATAGAAGCAAGTAGCGCTGGGTAATCGAAATTGGAGCGCACGATTTTGGGGTCGTACTGATGCTTGGATCGTGCGCCATCCGTTCTGTGGCACAGGTAGGAAAAACCGTTTTCCACACCTGCCTTCCAAGCCTCGATGCGCTCAGGTTTATCTCCAAGGAGCTTCGCGATGCTATTGAGCGAGCGCGGATTCTGGAACTCCATCATCACGTGAAGATGCGCGGCTACCGGACGTCCCGCGTCCGTCGTGTCGCTGTCGTGCACGATGCCCGTAGCGCTCCGGGGCGAGTGTTTCGATTCTTCGGTACATTTCGTCCACAAGACGGGGCAGGTGATCGAGCTGCTGCTCGTACATCATCGCGCGGGTCTTCATGGGCAGAGAATTGGTCATGGTTCCGAGTCCTTTCTCGTAAATGAGCTATTTCGGGACGATTTTGGAACGCGCCCGAGGGTGCGCCTTGGGATAACAAGCCCCCCAAGGCGCATAAATGAGCAGAATTTCAAGTAATGGAACAATCGACGGGGTCCGCTTTTGCTGCGCGAAGCGGACCCCGCGGTGGTTATTCTCTGAAGTGCAGGTCAAGGAGCCGCCCAAGCTCGCGGTACACGGGGAAGTCCATGATCGGAAAATGCACAAAGCCGATGCGGTCGTGCGCCCCGTCCGTACTGCTGAACCAAGCGTCGCCCGGGGAGAAGGTGCGAGGTGCACCGAGGTCGAGCAGGCGTTCCGCGCCCCATATGAGCCGCGCCTCGGGAAGCGTCGGCTTGAAGAGGACGCGGGTGCTGCACGCCGAGCGCAGCATCGACGGCAAGCCCCCCTCCTCAACAGACGCCTCGGCGATCGAGATGATGGCGTAGCAGCCCGCGCTCGCCCCCATCGTTACGATGCGCTTCACCAGCCCATCAAACGTCGCGAGGCAGTAATCGGGGTCCTCCTTGCTCACGCGCTTGGGAAACAGCGTGCGGAGTGCCACGTACTCATCCATGAAGAGAAGCGAAACGTGAAGCCCCGCATCCCACCAGTGCACGGCGTCTCCCGTCTCTGTCGACCTGTCGTTGAGGAAGCTCTGTCGCTCTTTGATGCTGTCGGCGAACCGTGATAACGCAGACAGGATTGCGCGAGCGTCCCCGTCAGCATTCAGTGAAACCACGCGAGGAAGTCGGGAGAGCTCGGCCTGCTTGGGGTCTATGATGAGGACTTGCGATCCGTGTCCGTCAGGACCAGCCAACAGGGCTTGGAGCAAGAGGGCGATCACGCCCGTGGTCTTTCCAGCGATGAGCATGGAACCGGAGGTGCGGAGGTCGATGCTCGTGCCGTTTTGAACGCGGAATTCGTAGGCGTTCGCCGGGCACAAATCCTCGACACGCGATGCCTTGATCTCTCGATGCAACGTCACATCTTCAAGAAAGAAGGTCACTTGATTGCATGCGACGTCTGCTTCGGCAAGTACGACGGCGTAGCGGGAGAACCTTCCGCGAAGTCGGGAGCTAATGCTAGGTCCCATCTTCGATATTTCTTCTGCCGTTGAGGATGAGGTTGAGATGGCGAGCTCGAACTGTCCAGGAGCCGTCTCTTTGCAAGAGATGTCGGGAAGAAGCTCGCCTTCTCGCAGGTGTAGAGGATTCCCGTAACGTGGATCAAAGAGCCCCTTCCTAATGCGTGCATGCAACCGTGTTGATTCAGATAGCATGACGTAATGTGTGATCCCTCCCGCAAACAACATGGTCCCAGCGAGGCTAAGAGTGGCCGCTGCGGAGGTAAGGTTGCCGCCAAACGCCACCACCGTACTGGACTCTATGGTGATGGGCGCAAGAATGGTGTTCACGAATAGCCCGATGCAATAAACGCACGCGGCGACCGCAAATAAAGCGACCCCCAGCACACAAAGCTTTGCGCTGGGGGTCGAATACACGATCGCCGGTGCGCCACTGGAGTAACGCACCACAATCACCTAGCCCTTCGCGGGGATGACGGTAATGCCGTCCGCCGTGATGGACAACTGGTTGCGATAATCACCGTAAACCTTTGCGACCACGCCGGTGGGAATGACGTGCTGATTGACGGGAATCTCGATATCGTTCGAAACCTTGATGGAAAGCTTCTCGAAACGATTGCTGACCACCTCGCCTTCGTTTTGGTGATACTGCGTGTTATCGGTTGTGATCACCACGTCGATCTTGGTGCCGCGATGCTCTTTGGTGTTTTAATCAACCCATTTACCACCTCCGACACAAAGGAAACGCTTGCCTTTCGCAAAAGCTTCCCAATCGAACTTCATAAACTGATTCAATTTCCTCATACTCGAACTCCTCTCAATCCAATTATTTGCTGACTCCGCGTTGCGGCTCGCCGTGGACATCGAGATAGAGGCGCAGGACGTTGCGCAAGATCTCCTCGACATTTCTTGTTGCGGCATGAAGATCATCGTCCCCAAACATTGCCCCATGGAGCTTCGTGTGGGCACAAAGAATCTGGCGATACATGACGCGAGAGAACATCTCTTCGGCCTTCAGGGCATGTCGAACAGCTCGTTCAGAACAAGTCGGCATGCTCGCCGAAGACTCCTTTATAGACGACATTGCCGTACT
The DNA here is from genome assembly GCF_003436895.1 of Collinsella sp. TF09-1AT. Classification (NCBI taxonomy): domain Bacteria; kingdom Bacillati; phylum Actinomycetota; class Coriobacteriia; order Coriobacteriales; family Coriobacteriaceae; genus Collinsella; species Collinsella sp. TF09-1AT. Next base: position 248,716 of record NZ_QSRC01000003.1, read on the forward strand.
GGTTGTTGAGATGGAGCCGCATTCAAACGGTCCGCGCATGATCTTCGGTCGGGTCATACACACCTCTTTCCTAAAATTGGATATTACCGACGATTCGTCAATCGTCATCGAGCACTCGGTGAGCACATCATGCCATAAGCTTCTGAGCTGGGATTATTTCGCAAGGACCTGTCGTTCTCGACGTCCTCTGATGAGAAGAAGTGGGGCGTAATGATGACAAAGTATTCAATCACGGAACAAACACAATTTAATAATCACCCAGATGGGGCAAATATGGACATCCAGATATTGAATCGTCGGTATCGTTGGTGTCGCTGAGCCTTCAGGCTGAGGGGATGGGCCATTTGCGCTGAGTTGCTTGCAAAACGGGGGAGGGGATATCAGAAGAAGGCGGCTTGCAGAAGACATGCCTGAGCGCTAGAGGAGGGGCTGACCAATAGTGTGCTCCTCTTCTGGGGCCAAATCCAAGCGGAGGGGGCATGAGGCCGAGAGGAACTGCTCGTCATGGCTCACCAAAACAAGCGCGCCGGGAAAGGCGGAAAGCGCTCGCTCGAGTGCCTCCACCGAGTGCAGGTCCAGGTGATTCGTGGGTTCGTCCATGACGATGATTTCGGGGGCATCTAGTATACCGCGGGCGAGCATGAGCTTCCGCAGCTCCCCCGGGCTGATGTTCTCGCCGGACAATATTCGTTCGGGATCCGAATTGAGTTGCGCAACGATCGAAAGCAGGGCTCCACGTTCGGCTTGGGGCAGGTCCTTGATTTCCGAGAGGAATTCAATTGAGGATGAATCGTCGACTTCCTGAGGGATATACAGCGTGCGAATGTCCAATCCCGTGGCCTTGCGGCCTTCCAATATCTCCAGGATATGCTTGACCAGTGTTGTTTTCCCCGCTCCGTTGGGGCCGCTTATGCCCAGATGATCGGTATTTCCCAGATAAATCTCGGGAACCCGCAAAGATTGCCTCGGGCCGCACGGTATGCAATCTGAGCTGACGTGAATCAGTGTTTTGCGCGGGCTGGGTTGCGCTTCCATCCACAAGGTGCTTTCGTAGCGCTTTTCGACATGGTGGGCGTCGACGGCGGCTTGCGCGCGCTGGATTCGGGAGTCCATGCGCGAAGCGAGCTTGCCCGCAACGCCGTCTCTGCCAGTGAGAATGGCGAGTTTGATTCGTGCTTTCGCGTCGTGATCCTTCGGATCGACATGACGGGCGCTTCTCTTGGATGCGGACCGTGAGGCGTTTTCAACGCGCCTGATATACTCAGCCCTCATGCGCTTTTCTTCGGATCGCGCAATCGATTTGGCCCGCGCCGCGCTTTCGCGCTCCAGATTCGCCTGCGAGCGAGCTTGGGAGTAGTTGCCGGGGCGCATGGTGACGTGCCCCGACTCAAAGCACAGGCAGTCCTTTGCCAAGGAGTCGAGCAACGCACGGTCGTGCGAGACGAGGAGGCCAATACCCTTGTACTCGGCGAGTGCTTTGCAAATCTGCCTTCTGCATTCTGCGTCCACATGGTTAGTCGGTTCATCCATTGCCAGAAGATCGGGATTCTGCCAAAGCGCGACGGCTATTTGAATTTTCTTCTGCTCGCCACCGGAGAGCTCGGAAAAACGCCAGAGCATATCATCGGTGATGCGGAGCATCCTTCTGAGGTGCGTGGTCGCCGGGGCGAAGTCGCACGCAAAATCGAAGAGCATGGGCGGTTCGACTCCGGCTTCTTGCGCGCAATATGCGGAGACGAGACGCGGTGAAACGACGCCGCGATCTGGAATCAGAAGTCCGCACGCAATGCGGACGAAAGTTGATTTCCCGCACCCGTTGTCTCCGACGATGCCGTGCCAGCCGGGGGCAAATGTCGCCGACACGTTGTCGAGTGCGGGCATTGCGCTGCCAGGATATGCATAAGTAATATGGGAAAGAACGAGGGTGGTGGAGCTGTTCAAATTGGTTCTTGACATTGTGCCTCCTCGGCATGGGAGGCCGCGTTTTGCCGCATATGCTCTGATTGGCTCGTTCCGACCAACGTGAACGCCCGTCGACTCGAGTCAAGCTGAAAGAAAATGAGTCGACGGCAATGCTCGCAAAGGTAGTGTTTAGGATATACGAGGATCAGTGAAAAGACGATACGACAAATGTGCAGCCAGATTTATTCTTGGATAGATGGCAATTTGCAAATTGGCGTCGATATGTATCGTCTACAGCTTCACGAATCCTTTTCCTTTCCGGGGCGCTGGCTTGGCATATGGGCCTGCGCTGAATTCTTCCGTAGAGTCTAACAAAGCAATAATGCGGACGCAAGGAGGCGTTGCGTCTGAAAGCACGCCATTGCGTTGGACGCTTGAAGGGGTTTGCAAGTCGATTGAAAGAATACTAGTGCATCCGCTTCTTGTAACTAGCATGCGATGGTGGTCGTCGTGAATGTTGAGCGAGGTCATCGACTTGATTTTTCTGGTGTTTGAGATATTAGCTTTCGCGATTTACCCTCCAAATTGCAGAGGTTTGAGACGACCGGAAAGGAATGCTTATGCTCGATTCTCCGTTCTTCAGCTACTGGGGAAAGGCGAAAGGAGTTGCTTTTCTCCATCACGGCAATATCGCATTGGGGCTCAAAGTCGTAAAAACGTCGTAAGGTACGCGATATGGTTCGCCGGGATCCTAACTAGCTAGGCATTTTTCTGAATCTGCAGATATTCCCATGACAGATAAACAGTACGTGTTGCATAGAACGATACCTTTCATATAGGAGGCTGCTAAAGAGCCGAAGCCGGGCGCATGCCAAGTTTTATTTCCTGGCCAGTTTGAAATAGCGCTCAAATATCAATTCGAAAACGTAATAGAACATTAATCGACTGTCGAGGTCCATGCTGCCCAAGCGGATTTCTTTTTGCACGGTGTAGATAGGGTAGTCGGCTAGTTTCGAGAGAGAATTTCGAGAAAAGCCGGTGAGTGTGACGACCTTGCATCCGCGCGTTTTGGCTATCGATGTAGCGTCAATAGACACCTGCGTCTCGCCGCTTACGGAAACGCTGAAGACCAGGTCGTTTTTGCCAAGCAGTTCTGCGTAGTGCCTCATGACGTGGCGTTCACTGAGCGTATCGGTATTCTTGCCCATTATTTTGAGCTTTTCAGCCATCTCGAGGCACGGGTATTTCGAAAAGCCCGAGCAGAAGAACACGATATGCGAGGCGTCCTGGATAAGGCTCACGACCGAGTCGATGACCCGGTCGTTAAGCAGGTCTTTGGTTTGTACGAGCTGGGTGTCGAGCGGAAGTGTCTCGATAGTGAATCGATTGCGGTCGAGCGAGGCGGAATACGATTGTTTGAGCTCCGTAAACCCCGAGAAGCCAAGCTTATGGGCAAGCCTTACGATCGTGTTGGGAGCGACAAAGAACCGTTCAGCAACGCTCTTAAGCGTGACATCGTCAATATCGTCACGCAGCTCGATGATGTAGCGCATGATCTTGCTTTCGAGATCGTTGAGCTTGCTCTCGCCAGCTCGCACATGATCATAAAAAGATTCTTGATCTTTCATAAGATGTTTCAGCCCCTCGCACCTCGTCGTATATATGGTACCGCTTTGTGTTGCCAGGTGAGAAATCGGTAATCGGTCAAGATTGCCTATTACCCATGAGCTGGGCAAACGTACGTGTCGGCCTACACATATCTGTGTCGTGAACGAAATCATGTGTCCCCGTTTCGCATTGACCTGCGCAGGGGCTTGCAAATGAGCTCAAGTCGCAAAATATCAATCGAAACGAAGCAAGCCGAGGACAACCGCGGAGCCCAAGGTCTTCGAGAACACCGATCAGCCAACCCTGGAGGGACGGAACATGAAGGATAAGCTCAATATTGTGATCGTTGGCGGCGGCTCCACGTGGTGCCCTGGCATTCTTAAAGCCCTGACCAAGCACATGGACATTCTGCCGCTGAACCGCGTGATGCTCTATGACATCGATGCCGAGCGCCAGCGTCCGATCGGCGAGTTTGGTAAGATCCTCTTCGCCGAGGAGGAGCCCGGTGTGGAGTTTGGTTACACCACCGATAAGGACGAGGCATACACTGACGTTGACTTTGTGCTCTGCCAGATTCGTACCGGCGGCTACGAGATGCGCAGCAAGGATGAGAAGATTCCGCTGCATATGGGAATCATCGGCCAGGAAACGGTGGGCCCCGGCGGCATGGCTTACGGTATGCGCTCCATGCATGACATGGTTGAGATCGTCAACGACGTTCGCGCTCATAGCCCGGAGGCGTGGATTATCAACTACACCAACCCGGCTGCTATTGTGGCATATGGTCTCGAGCGCGTTCTGCCCGATGAGCATCGCGTCCTCAACATCTGCGACCAGCCTGTCAACCTCATGCGCTCTTACGGTCGCCTGCTCGGTCGCGATATGAGCAAGACGGAGCCCGTGTACTTTGGCCTCAATCACTTCGGTTGGTTCAAGCACATCTACGATGAAGAGGGTCATGACCTCGTCCCGCAGATTAAGGAGTACACGGAGAAGAACGGCTTCCTTCCTGCCGATGCCGAGCAGCGTGACCAGTCCTGGCTTGATACCTACGCCATGGTCAAGGACATGCTCGAGGACTTCCCCGACTATCTGCCCAACACTTATCTGCAGTACTATCTGTATCCCGAGTACAAGGTCGCTCACCTCGACCCCGACTACACACGCTCCGATGAGGTTATCAACGGCCGTGAGAAGCGCGTGTTCGCCGAGTGCGAGCGTGTTGCCAAAGTCGGCACCGCAAAGAACTCCTCGGTTGTGCAAAACGACGCTCATGGCGATATGATCGTGGAAATCACCTCGGCCATTTATCGCAACACCAACAAGACCTTCATTGTCATCGTGCCCAACAACGGCATTATCGAGGGGATGCCCGATGACGCCATGGTCGAGGTCGCGGCAAGCGTGGGCGCCAATGGCCCGCAGCCCTATGCTGTTGGCAAAATCGGTACATTCTATCGCGGCCTTATGGAGAACCAGTACGCCTATGAGCGCCTGACTGTTGAGGCTTGGATGGAGGGTTCCTACGAGAAGGCTTTGCAGGCACTCACGCTTAATCGTCTGGTCGGTGATGCTAAGAAGGCTCGTAAGGTGCTCGACAAGCTCATCGAGGCGAACAAGGATTATTGGCCGGAGCTTAAGTAACTAGTTCCATATCGCTTGATAACTGTTATGGGGCGTGTGGATTGTAGAGCCGCGCGCCCCGTTTCTTTAAGAGGGGTATCCCATGAACAAAGATGAGCTGCTGGCAAAGTTCCAGCGCCTGGGCAAAGTCCTCATGACGCCCGTGCTGATTCTGCCAATTGCCGGCATCCTCCAGGGCTTTGGCAATGCCTTTACCAGCCCCACCCTTACGGCAGCTGTTCCCTGGCTTGCTGCTCCGGGCTTTGCGATTTTCTTTTCGATTCTCAAGGCCGCAGCCGGCATCGTTATGAACAACATCCCGGTTATCTTCTCGATTTGTCTCGCCTATGGCTTCGCCAAGTCCGAGAAGGCTACCGCGGCGCTTTGTGGCTTTTTGGGCTACATGTGCATGAATTCCGTGATGGGCACGTTCCTTACGGCGACTGGCGTTATCGATCCCGCGAATCTTACGACGGGCCAGAGCACGATTCTCGGTATCACCACGCTCGACACTGGTGTTATCGGCGGTCTTCTGGTGGGTGCAATCGTCGCATGGTTGCATAACCGTTACTACAAGATTGAGCTGCCTGCCGTGTTCTCCATCTTCAACGGTACGCGCTTTATCCCGGCGGTGACGCTGCTCTCATGCAGCATCCTCGCATTGGTCATGTCCTTTGTTTTCCCGTTTATTCAGAACGCTCTCGGCGCGCTGTCCGAGTTCATCAAGACTACGGGTGCCTTTGGTGCATTTGTCTACGGCGCCGGCGAGCGCATGCTCCTGCCTTTTGGCCTGCATCACTTTGTCTATTTGCCGTTCTTCTTCACGTCGCTTGGTGGCGTCGAGACCATCGACGGCCAGACTGTTCAGGGCGCTATCAATATCTACAACGCGATCCTAGGCTCTCCCAGCACGCCGTTTAACATCGAGGTCAGCCGTTTTGTCATGAACGGCAAGGTTATCTTCGCCATGTTCGGCCTGCCCGGCGCTGCACTCGCCTTCTACAAGACGGCGCTTCCCAAGAACAAGAAGAAGACCGCAGCGCTCATGATTGCCATTGTGGTGCCTTGCATCCTCTCCGGCATTACCGAGCCGCTCGAGTACTCCTTCCTGTTTATCGCGCCCATCCTCTACGTGTTCCACGCTCTCATGGCTGGTCTTGCCTATGCGCTGACCTATGTCCTGCAGTTCAACGTGGCTGGTTCCGCGTCCTTCGGTGGCCCGCTCTTGTCGTTGATCTTTAACGGCATTATGGGTGCAGCCAAGGGCTCCAACTGGCAGGTTATCCTGTTCCTTGGCCCCATCTACTTCGTGGTGTACTACTTCGTCTTCAAGTTCATCATTCTTAAGAAGGACCTTAAGACCCCTGGCCGCGAGGAAGAGTCCGACGACGAGGCCGAAAAGGCTCCCAAGACCGTGATCAGCGACCTCATTCCCGCCATCGTTGAGGCAGTGGGCGGCGACAACAATATTAAGTCTGTCGAGGCCTGTTTCACCCGTCTGCGCATCCAGCTCAATGACTGTGACAAGGTGGTTGATGACGCTGAGTTTACCGAAAAGCTTGAAGCGCGTGGCATCGTGCATGTCAACGGCGGCGTGCAGATTGTCTACGGCAACATGGCATCTAACTACGCAACTCAGATGCGCGAGCTGCTGGGTATGGAGTAAACGACTCAACCACACGATCAAGATTAATACAGGTCGGCGTCCGATTCTTCAATCGGGCGCCGACCTGTGCTGTTTTGGGGCGAATGGGCAAGTACATGACGTGCTCGCTGCTCTCTTTTGGCACTGCCTATCGTGTATTCGGACGCCTTGCGACGGTGAGGTGCGTTCTTTTCAGTTCTAGCGTGTTTGCGGCTAGCGCTGCGCCCGAAGTCGATTTGCACAGCTGATATATAGAGCGTTAACCGCGCTTTGTAGGCTCATGCCCTCAACCAAGGCGGTCGAGTACTCGCTGAGTGACTCCGCGCTCACGGGTAGCAAGAGCTCACGCGCCCCGTTGTTATCGAATGCCATGTTGCTCGATATCCAAATAACGCGGCAGCCTCGCCGCTTGGCCTCAACGTAAAGATTGAAGATATAGCTCGTCTTTCCTGAGAACGATACAAAGATGGTTAGATCGTCGGGTTGGAGCAGACAGAGTGATGTCTCCTGTCCCTTGACGGAGCCAAATGAGAAGCACAGTCGGTTTACGCGGCTCAGCTTTTCGCAGAGTGAGCGGGCGGCGAGATTGGAGAATGAGCTTCCGTATACGTAGACATTTTGCGCATCGAGAAGCCAGTCAACGGCCTGCTCGAGTCGATCCTCAGTGAGCAGGCGTTTTGTTTCAAGCAAAGAGGTCTCTACGATATCGAAATACCAGGGTATATCGATTTGCTTATGAGCCCTTGCCTCGGTTGTCTCACGCTGGAGCCAAGCGTTGAAGTCGTCAACTTGCTCTTTGAACGATCGAAAGCTCGAGCCGTTTACGCGCCTGCAGAAGCGTGAGATGGTCGCGGGCGATGTATTGCACGCGCGGGCAAGTTCTTCTATTGAGAGCTCTGGGACCTCGTCGTGATGGGAAAGGGCGTAGAGTGCGATGTGGGCGTCAAGGCTGCCGCCCTTCTCGACGTCTTCGATACAAGACCTGAGGTTCGAATAGACCTCATACATCGACATTCAAATCACTCCAAACAATAATGCCCCGGAGCGGATATGCCATCTCCGGAGCATTGTGGTGAAGCTATGGGACGGATTTATTCCATGCCCAAGTATTCTCTCATTTCGACTTTGTAGACAGAAGCTTTATTGCCGTAAACGATCTGAACACCGCCGCCAACGTGCACGATGGCGCTGGCGCCGAGGTCTTTGGTGAAGACGCTATCGTCCTTGACTAGGGCGGTGTCTTTGAGGCTGAGCCTCAGGCGAGTGAAGCAGGCGTTGACACCCGAGATGTTATCGGCGCCGCCCACGGCTTCCACGATCTGTGGGATGAGCTCGCTTACCTGGACAGGTGCTTTGGAGTCGATGGCCGACGTGTCATCCGCTGCCTGCGTGTCATCATCCTCGCGGCCCGGGGTTTTGAGGTCAAATTTCTTGATAAAGGCGCGGAACAGCACGTAATAGATCCCGAAGTAAGCGATGCCGAGCGGAATAAGCCAGAACCAGTTGGAGCCTTTGTCGGCGTTCATGATGCCGTTGAAGATCCACGAGAGGAGCGGTCCGCCGAAGGCGGAAGGCCCGGGCACATTGAACTGTACCAGGTAGGTGAGTACATACGCGATGCCGCATAGCAGGGCGTGGACCACATAGAGTACGGGTGCTACAAAGAGGAAGGAGTACTCGAGCGGTTCGGTTATGCCCATGATGGCGGCCGGGATAACGGCGGCGATCATGAGGGAGCCGACCTTCTTTTTATTCTCGGGACGGGCACAGTGGTAGATGGCGAGTGCCGCCGCGGGCAGGCCGCACATGGCGAACAGCACCTTGCCGTTCATGACGTATTTTGAGATGTCGATGTCGTACATCATGCCGGGCGTGTTGAGCATGGCGTTGTAGATGTTGACAGCACCTTCGACGGTCTGGCCGTCAACCTGGATGCTACCGCCCAGAGAAGTGAAGAAAAACGGCAGGTAGATGAAATGATGCAGGCCGAAGGGCAGAAGCATGCGCTCGGAGAAGCCATAGATGAACGCGCCAAACACCCCGGTGGAATCGATGAGTGTCGAGGCGGCCTTTAGGCCGGTTTGCACAAATGGGAACACGAAGGCGAGTGCAACGCCCACCAGGCTCGCGAAAACGACGGTGAGGGCGGGGACGCAGCGTGTGCCGTTGAAGATGCCGAGCACCGGCGGAAGCTGCACCTTATAGAATCGGTTGTGGATCCACGCGACTACCAAGCCGATGATGATGCCGCCGAATACGCCGGTGTCGAGTGTGGTTACGCCCAGGATGGCGTTCTGACCGGTCTGCAGGTTGGCGGGATCGATGGTGCCCAGCAGGATAAGCAGCTGACCCATGATTGTGTTCATGGTCATATAGCCGATGAAGCCTGAGAGTGCGGCGGTCGCCTTCTCGGCCTTGGCGTAACCGTAGGCGATGCAGATTGCAAAGAGAACCGAGATGTTACCATTGATAACGTTGCCGGCTGCTTTGATGAGTGTGCTAAAGATCACCATCGGCTCGGTGCCCAAAAGCGGGCAGAGCGAGATGAGGTTAGCATTGGAAAGGGCGGAGCCCAGACCGACCAAAATGCCGGAAACGGGCAGGAGGAGGACCGGCGCCATGAGCACCTTGCCGAGTCTCTGGAACTCGCTGTAGAGCTTGCTTTCTTTCATGATGTTCCTTCGATGCGCGGGGAGTTAGGACAGGGTCGGCCAATAATCGCCGTTCGCTTCGATCAGGTCGTCGAGGATTTGGCGCGCGACGGTAGTCGAAGGGACGGTCTTGTTGATCGCGATGGCTTCGAGCGCCTTCTGGTAGGAATGCTCGTAATATGCGTCGACGGCGAGCTTCTCGCTGGCATTCTGCTCTTCGATAAGCCCCTTGTAAAAGGTGGGGATAGCAGGCTGGCTGATGGGTTCAGGGCCCCAAGAGCGCAGGTAGGCGGGGACCTCGACCATGGCGTCATCGGGCAGATTGGGGATGGCACCGTTATTCTCGACGATTACGAGATAACGTTCGCACTTGTTGTAGGCGATAGAGGCGGCTGCGTCGACGATAAAGTCGCCAAAGACCGTGAAGCTCTGTACGGGGCTCTTGTAATTGGCGGGATCTGCCAGGTACTTGTCGTGCTCGGCAAACATCTCCTTCTCGCGTCCGTTGATGACGTTGTCGGCGCGCGTCCAGTTGGGGTCCATGTCATCTGCCATGTCTTTGGAGTACAGGTAGTACTGCAGGTAGCTGTTGGGCAGATACTCGGGATAGTCCTTCACAATCTTGACGTATTGACCCCAGGTGTGCATCCAGTCCTTGTCCTTGTGATGCTTGTCGCTCACGGCCATGCCGTGCTCGAGAATCATCTGACGGAGCTCCGGCAGACGATCGCGTCCCTGCTTGTCGTAGATTTTGGTAAACCAGCCAAAGTGATTGAGTCCAAAATACATGGGGTCGATATCGCGCCAGCTGGGAAGTCCGAGCATCTTAGAGTACGAGAGCAAGATAGCCGTGGGCATATCGCAGATGTTAAGGATATGGTCGTTGTCAAACTCGCGACGTGTGGCCTCGGCGACAACTGCGGCGGGGTTGGAATAGTTGAGGATCCAGGCGTCTGGACTGTATTTCTTGGCGTAGCGTACGAGGTCGAAGACGCCGGGGATGGACCTGATGCCATAGGAGATCGAACCGCCGGCGCCGCAGGTTTCCTGTCCCACGCAACCGTACTTGAGAGGGATGCGCTCGTCCTGGCGACGCATCTGAAGGCCACCCTGGCGGATTTGCGCGAAGACGAAGTCGACATCGGTGAATGCCTTTTCGGGATCGGTTGTCACGACAACTTCGATGTCAGGAGCTTCCTGCTCGATGAACTGCTTCATGATGTCGTAGACGAGATGCATGCGCTTCTCGTCGATGTCGTACAGGGCGAGTTTGCGCAGCGGCAATTCGTTTTTCTTCTGCAATAGGCTCTGGATGATGCCGGGAGTGTGGGTGCTGCCGGCCCCGGCGATTACAACTGCTTTCTTGTCCATGTGGTAAACCCCTTTCGTGTGGATTGACCACTTCAGACTACGAAAGCTTTACCTGCGATTCTACCGATTTTCAGATTGCGAAAAACGATAGCGGTAATCTTAACAGGATGCGTTTTGCGTGGTTAAATAGCGCCGGGAAAGATGCTGACTTGGGCGACGTGTTGCATGGCTGCGGGAGCGAACGCCAGGCGGTCAAAAGATGGTGGGCGGTGCTGCGGCTTTTGGCTGCAATTGCGCTACCCGCGACGACGCTCCCAGCGAGCCAACTTAATCGTCACCAGCGTAAGCGCCCAGGCCACAAGCGAGAACGCGGCGCCCACGGCACCCACGTACGCAATGCCAGCGCTGCTTACAACGGCGCCGCCTACCGCGGTGCCAAACGAGATGCCGACGTTAAACGCCATGGGCTCAACCGAACTTGCAAGTACCATCGACTTGGGATGGCGGCTGCGTGCCACGTCCATAAAGTGCGTGATGCACGACACCGAGAACAGGTACATGAGCATTGCCAGACTAAAGACAAAGACAAGTGCGAGCGGCATGGCAGCGCCCGCGGCAAACAGCCCAAACAATGCCGCCGCCTGCAGCGCGAACGTAACCAGCAGTGCCTTCATGCCAAAACGCGCGTCGATCCATCCGCCCAGGATGTTCGAGATCAGGCAGAACACGCCGTAGGCCATAAGCGTGGTACTGGCTTCGACCGTGCCCATGCCCAGCACCTGCTCAAGATAAGGCGTCACATAGCCGTAGAAAACGTAGACCGACCCCACGCCAAACAAAAAGATGAGCATGCCGGTGATGATGCTCGGCTCGCGTAGCAGCCCCGCCTGCTCGCGGAAGGTGGCGGGCTCATCGGTCTGACCGGAGCGCGGCATAAACGCCACAAGCGCTCCGCAGATCAAAACGGCAAAGGTCAGCGTGCTGTACATGGCCACGTGCCAATCGAGCGTGTCGGCCACAAACTTGCCGATCGAAGTGACAAAGACCATTGCCACGGAAAACGCACCATATACCACCGAGATGGCAAGTGAAGTTTGCTGCGGAGACAGCAGCTCGGGGATGTACGTTACGCCCACGGCGAGCAGCGCGCCCGAGACGGAGCCCAGGACAATGCGCGAGATAAACAGCACCTGGAAGTTGGGCGCCAACGCCATGACCAGGTTGCCGAGCACAAAGACGATGCTGTAGCACACGAGCAGCTGGTAGCGCCGGAAGCGTCCCGTGCTGAGCGCGAGCACCGGTGTGGCGATAGCGTAGACGAGCGCGAACACGCTAATAAGTTGGCCTGCGGTGGCAAGCGATACGCCGAGTTCCGTTGCCAAGTCGCTTTCGATGCCGATGACCACGAATTCGGAACAGCCGAGCGAAAAGCCTAACAACACGAGTAACGCCAGACAGAGCTTGGTGCGCGCAGGGGAGAGCGCGGCGGCGGTTGACTTGCTTTTAGGCGTGGTTGCGGCGATCAAGGTTGTCACTCCAATGTCGCATGAATAAGCGGGATTCAATCCCTGCAACTCTAACAGAATGTGACAAAGGGACAGTCCCTTTGTCACATTCGCGGCGTGGCTGCCGCCCAAACCGTCACAACATTCGATGAAAAGCTCGAAAACGAGGAAAAGCGTCGAATGTTGTGATGGTTTTCCTATCTGTGCCGGCGAGCCGCCGTGCCGTCTGGGGGTATAAAACTAGCAAGTGTTTATTTGCGAGGCCTAAGGGGCGCCCCGTATGGATATCGATAACTTTGAATGGTGGTACAGCGAGGGTGAGGCTCCGGACGAGGGGTGGGACGAGCCTGCGCCGCGTGACGTGTCGATCGACGAGGACGAGACTGGCAACGACGTCGCCGCCGACTCGGACGCCGCCCTCGGCCCTGTCGATCCCCTGACCTTCGAACAAGCTTGGGCCCAGGCCGAGGCAGACGAGGCCAAAGCCGATGCTACGGCCACGCTCGGCGAGCCAGCCGACATGTCGATCTCGCCGGCAAAGACCCCGCAGCCGCGCCACACCATCGACCCCGACAGCACGGCATCCTTCAGCATTCTCGACGTGCCCTCGCAGGGTGCCCAGGCGCTCGCGCCCACACGTCGCCCCAATCTGTCTCACGAGGAAGATGCGGGACGTCGCTCGCCGCTCGGCCCCATCCTTATCGCCTTTATGGCCGGCGTTATCGCATGCTCGGTAATTGGTAGCGTTTGGAGCCATGTTGAACAACAGCGAAGAGACGCCGCCAAGGTCGAGATGTCTGTCGAGCAATCGCTCGGCCGCACGCGCTCGGTACATGTGTCGGTCGAGGTCAAGGACGGCGCGACGTGGGACACTGCGCGCGGCGACAGCCAGATGCTCGTCCATATTGTGGGTCGCACGCTCAAGGGGCAAGCGGTCGACGAGTACCAATACGTCAATTCCGAAGGTGACGGTATCGAGCTCAAGCCTGGTGACTACGAGCTCACGGTCGATGAGCCGCCCGTCGCCACCGACGGTACGCGTTTCCGCGCCTCAAAGCGCATGGTTCCCGTGAGCTTTAACTCGCAGGCGCCCGATACGGTCGACACCACGCCGCAGGGCGGGTTCGACCTTTACGTGGATACCCAGTAGGCGTTTGCCGCTCATTCCGCTATGGCTACTCAATAATCGCCTGCCGTCCCGTCCCGCCGCCAAGAGTGGGACAATAGCCCTCGACACTATTGTTTATTTTTGGAGGAAGTAGCATGTCCACCGTCACTACCATCAAGCGCGGCGGCCTCACCGCGGCCATCGATTCCATGGGAGCCCAGCTCACGAGCCTTGCTCTCGACGGCAACGAGTATCTGTGGCAGGGCGACCCCGCCTTTTGGGGCAAGCATGCGCCCATCCTGTTCCCCATTGTGGGCTCGCTGCGCAACAACACGGCAACGTCTGCGGCCGGCACCTGCGAGATGCCGCGCCACGGACTCGCGCGCATTGTCGAGCACAAGCTGGTCGAGGTCTCTGAGGATGGCTCGTCTGTCACCTACGAGATTACCGACACGCCCGAGTCGCTCAAGGCGTTCCCGTTCCACTTTAAGCTCAACATGACCTATGCCCTGACCGGCGACGCCACCCTCACGCAGACCTTTGCCGTCACCAACACCGGCGACGTGGACCTGCCGTTCTCGGTGGGCGGCCACCCCGCATTTAACGTGCCCGCCCCCGGTGCCGAGGACGAGGCGTTCGAGGATTACGAGCTGGCGTTTACCAAGGCCTGGACTAACGAGGCCCCCGTCATCACGCCCGATGGCCTTATGACGTTCGAGGGCAGCTACAAGGCCCCCGATAACTCGGACGTGCTGCCCATCACGCACCGCAGCTTCGATAACGACGCCATCATGTTCACCGATACCCCGGGCTCCACGCTCACGCTGCGCGGTTGCAAGTCGGGTCACGGCGTCAAGATCGACTTTGAGGGCTTTAAGTACATCGGCGTGTGGTCTGCCGCCAACGACGCCCCGTTTGTGGCGCTTGAGCCTTGGACCGGCCACACCACCATGGACACCGAGGACGACGTCTTTGAGCACAAGGTCAACACCATCGTCGTGGCCCCCGGCGCCACCGACGAGCGCTCCTTTAGCGTTACCCTGCTCTAAATGTGACGAAGGGACGGTCCCTTTGGCACATTCCGTAGCGAAAGTCCTCTGCCACACCCGGCAGGGGGCTTTTTTCTTCGGTTAATCTTCTGCGAATGCCCCATCGGTGCCGCTGCTATACTATCCCGTTCTGTTGTTGATTAAACAATATAGGAAAGGCATCAGATGCAACCTCGACTACAGCGTGACGCGCAGACCCAGCCGGTGTGCAGTCGTCGCATCTTCCTGGGTAGCGCCCTCGCTGCGAGCGCTTCCGTCGTCGCCGGCGCGCTTGTCGGCTGCCAGCGCCCGTCCACGCTCAAGGTGGTCCAGCCCACCACGGGCGGCGGTCGCGAAGACCTGTCCGATTCTGTGATCGGCAAGGACAAGATCCGCATCGGCATGGAGGCGGCCTACGCCCCATACAACTGGCAGGTCTCCGAGGCCAGCGAGTACACCATCCCCATCGACAACGTGCAGGGCGCTTACGCCGATGGCTACGATGTGCAGATCGCCAAGATCGTCTGCAAGGCCCTCGGCGGCGAGCCCGTTGCCGTCAAACAGAGCTTCTCGGGTCTCATCGATTCGCTCAACAACGGCCAGATCGACCTCATTATTGCCGGCATGAGCGCCACGCCCGAGCGCGAGGAGTCCGTCGGCTTTTCCGATCCGTACTTTATCGGCTACTTTGGCCTGTTCGTAAAAGAGGGCTCGCCCTACCAAAGCGCGACCAAGCTCAGCGACTTTAGCGGCGCCACGGTGCTCGGCCAAAAGGACACGATGCTCGATACCGTCATCGACGAGATCCCGGGCGTCGTTCACAAGAATCCGGTCGATTCGGTGCCCACGGTGTTTTCGAACCTGCTGCAGGGCACCTGCGACGCCGTGACCTACAACACCGAAAACGAGAAGGGCTATATGGCCCAAAACCCGGGCATTGTGCCCATTCGCTTTGCGGAGGGCGAGGGCTTTAAGCAGGAGGTCACGTCAAACGTCGGCTGCCGCAAGGGCTCGGACAAGCTGCTCAAACTTATCAATAAGACGCTCAAGGGCGTTAGCCAAGAGGAACGCGACCAGATGTGGGACGCGTGCCTCGACCGTCAGCCGGCATAGGGAGGCAGCATGAAAGCCATCAATCGTCTGGCCTCCTTTATCAAGGCCGACCACCGTTATATGTATCTGGGCACGAGCGCTATCGCGGCGCTCGGTCTGGCGTTTAGTCAGCGCAACCCCACGCCGCTGAGCTTCTTGGCACCCACGGGCGTGTTCCAGGACTGCCTCTGGGCGATTCTGTGGGCTTGGATTGTCGTGTCGGCGGCAGCACTCGTCACCAAGCTTATGCATTGGAACGACTATCGCCAAAAGTCGCCGTTTGCATCCGAGCGTTGCCGTCGCGGCGCGCGCCTGGGCAGTTATGTCGTGGTTGCCATCGCGGCGATTTTCTTTATCGACCGCTGCGTCATGTCGTTTATCGACCTGGTGCAGGTGAGCATTGTCTCGGACTCCAATCCCAGCGACTTTCTGTCGAGCTTGGTCTACATGACCTACAAGAGCGGCGACTTCTTTATCCGCGGTATCGAGATCACCATCGCGCTTGCCACCTTCGGCACCGTCATTGCCTTTTTCCTGGCACTGCTCTTTGTGTTCCTGCGTATTCAGACGTTCGATCGCGTGGATAACGACCTGGTGCGCTTCTTTAAGAGCATCGGCCGCGGCTTTACGACCGTCTACTCCACCATCGTGCGCGGCACGCCCATGATGGTCCAGGGCCTGCTTATCTATTACGCGGGCTTCACCGTTTTGCGCGGCATGGGCTTCGAGACCGCCCAAGCCAACCAGATCTGGAGTACCTTTACCGCTGGCCTCGTCACCATCTCGCTCAACTCTACCGCCTATATGATGGAGGTCCTGCGCGGCGGCATCGAGTCGATCGATCCCGGTCAGGCCGAGGCGGCGCGCTCGCTGGGTCTGTCGCAGTGGCAGGCCATGCGCAAAGTTGTGTTTCCCCAGGGCATTAAAAACGCGATCCCGGCGCTCACCAACGAGCTCATCATCAACATCAAGGACTCGTCGGTGCTCTCGGTCATCGGCGTGTTCGACCTCATGTACGCCACCACTACCGTCGCCGGCGTGTACTACCGCCAGATGGAGGTCTACTGCGTGGCGCTTGTGGTCTACCTGATCCTGACGCTCGTGGCGAGCCGCCTGCTCGAGGCCTTTGGCAAAAAGCTCGGCGCCGAGGCCCCGGCAACGCTGCCCAGCTCCAACTAGGCTCAAGACGAGGAGAATCATCATGGCAGATACCGCCACTACCGGCGTTGCGGCCGCCGCACAGACAAATGAGCCGCTTATCCGCGTCGAGGGCCTGCGCAAGAGCTTCGGCTCGCTCGAGGTGCTCAAGGGCATCGACCTGTCCGTTAATCCCGGCGAGGTCGTCACCATCATCGGCGCCTCGGGTTCGGGTAAGTCGACCTTCCTGCGCTGCCTCAACCTGCTCGAGACCCCGGACGCGGGCCATATCTGGTTCCACGGCCAGGACCTCACGGCCGAGCGCTGCAACATCAACAAGCTGCGCGAGGACATCGGCATGGTGTTCCAGGGCTTTAACCTGTTCAGCAACATGGATGTGCTCGACAACTGCACGCTCGCGCCCGTCACGCTCAAAAAGATGAGCAAGACCGAGGCCGAGAAAGTCGCGATGGGGCACCTGACCAGCGTGGGGCTCGAAAAGTTCGCGCACGCCGCCGTGGGCCGCCTGTCCGGTGGTCAAAAACAGCGCGTGGCCATCGCCCGTGCCCTGTGCATGAATCCGCAGATCATGCTGTTCGACGAGCCGACCTCCGCACTCGACCCCGAGATCGTGGGAGAGGTGCTCGAGGTCATGCGCAAGCTCGCTGCCGACGGCATGACCATGGTCGTCGTCACGCACGAGATGGCCTTTGCCCGCACGGTGTCCGACCGCGTGGTCTTTATGGACAAGGGCGTGGTGCTCGAGGATGCGGCACCGGCCGAGCTCTTTGGCAACCCCAGACACCAGCGCACCCGCGAGTTCCTCTCGCGCTATCTCGAGGACAAATAATCGATCGCAAACGCTTATGTGGCAGGGCCGCTCCGGTGGGGCGGCCCTCGTCATCACAATCGAAAGGATGTCATGGCCGAGGTTTGGCGCTTCTTTGCGCATGAGGATGATTTTGCCGATATAGACGAGGCCGGCGCGTGCGAGCGCTTGGGCCGCGTGCTGTCGTTTCCGACTATCTCGAGCATGGATGCCGAGGCGGTGGACTGGCAACCGTTCGACGACCTACGCACCTATATGCAACAGGCGTGGCCGCGCGTGTTTGCGGCGGGCGAGGTCGAGCTTATTGACCATTCGCTGTTGGTGACGCTTGGCGGCTCCGACCCTGCTCTTAAGCCCGTTATGCTCATGGGCCACATGGACGTGGTTCCCGTGGTGCCCGGCACCGAGGCCGACTGGACGCACGCCCCCTTTAGCGGGCACGTGGACGATACCTACATCTGGGGCCGCGGCGCGATCGACATGAAGGACCAGGTCGCAGGCATTCTCGAGGCGGTTGAGTATGCGCTGGCGCACGGCTGGGAGCACGAGCGCACGCTGCTCCTGGCCTTTGGCCAGGACGAGGAAACGACGCAGTGCGGCGCGGGGGCGATCAGTCGCGTGCTCGAGGAGCGCGGCATTGGGCTTGAGTACCTGATCGACGAGGGCGATTACCGCATCGCTCCGGCTGCCGAGTACAGCGCGGGCGAGGGTTGGCTCATGCACGCCGACCTGGCTGAGAAAGGTTATGCCGACATTGTGCTCAAGACAAAGAGCGCGGGTGGGCATTCTTCCAACCCCTACGGCGGCACGTCACTCGAGGTGCTGAGCCGCGCCATCGCCGCAATTTGCGATATCGAATGGCCGACGCGTGTGACCGACTTGCTTGCCGCCCAGCTCGTCGAGTTGGGGCTCTACACGGCCGATGAAATTGCCGCCAACAAGGACGCCATCGTGCGCGAGTGCCTCGCCAGCAACAAGCTTTATCCGCTCGTGACCACCACTTGTGCACCGACTCAAATTGAGGGCGGTAGCACCGGTGCTAACGTGATGCCGCAGGATATGTGGGCCAATATCAACTTCCGCATGCTCGAGGGCACGGGCGTGGCCGATGTCGTTGCCCGTTGCCGCGACGCCGTTGCCGCGTCGGGTCTTGCCGAGCGTGTGGAGGTCGAACTTGGCCCCGGCAGCTCCGAGCCCTCGCCGTCCCCGCGCGTCGGCGGGCCGGGCCTCGAGGCCGTTCGCACCATCGCCGCCCGCTATTTCCGTGATCCAAAGGGGACGGAGGAAAACGGATCATTCGAGCCAGTGGCAATTGTGCCCTCGACCGTGATTGGCGCGACCGACGCTGCCAACTACCAGCGCATTTGCCCTGAGTGCATTCGCATCTCGGCCTTTGTGGTCGACGATGACGAGTGCGATCGCGGCGTCCACGGTACCAACGAACGCATTACCCACCGAGCCTACCTCCAGGGCATTCGTTTTCTCATTGCTCTGCTTCAAACACTCTAGAATGTGACAAAGGGACTGTCCCTTTGTCACATTCCGTGCGGGTTATATGCAGGTTTGCCTGCGCACGCTATCATGTATGGGTTAGACCGCAACTATGTACCCCATACGCGAAGGGATGCGCATGTATCTGAAGATCGACATGTTCTAGCCGGGCTTACCCCCGCAGCGGCGCCCCGCGCCCCATCAATTCTGCCGATTTTCACCTTCACGCATATAAAGGAGTCCCGCCATGCGCGACAAGCTCGAAAAGATTATCAAGGCCTACGAGGAGCTCGAGAAGAAACTCTCCGACCCGGCCGTCGCCTCCGATATTAAGGAGTTCACGCGTCTCAACAAGGAGTATGCGCACCAGTCCGACCTCATCGCCGCCTCGCGCGAGTACATCGGTGCGCTCGATGACATCGAGGCTGCCAAGGAAATGCTCCGCGACACGACCGACGCGGACGAGAAGGAGATGCTCCAGATGGACATCTCCGAGAACGAGGAGAAGCTTCCCCAGCTCGAGGAAGACATCAAGTACATGCTCATCCCGAGTGACCCCAACGACGACAAGAACACTATCGTCGAGATCCGCTCCGCCGCCGGTGGCGACGAGGCCGCCATCTTCGCCGGCGACCTGTACAAGATGTACCAGCGCTTCTGCGAGTCGCGCGGCTGGAAGACCACCGTGCTCGACTCTAGTCCCAGCGAGGCCGGCGGCTTTAAGTCCATTGAGTTCAAGGTCGAGGGCGACCGCGTCTACTCCGTCATGAAGTTCGAGTCCGGCGTGCACCGCGTCCAGCGCGTTCCCAAGACCGAGTCCCAGGGCCGTATCCAGACCTCCACGGCGACCGTCGCCGTACTCCCCGAGGCCGAGGAGATCGACGTCCAGATCAACCAGTCCGACCTGCGCATCGACACCTACTGCGCCTCCGGCCCTGGCGGTCAGTGCGTTAACACTACTTACTCCGCCGTGCGCATCACCCACCTGCCCACCAACACCGTGGTGCAGTCGCAGGAGCAGCGTTCCCAAATCCAGAACCGCGAGGTTTGCATGCAGATGCTGCGTGCCCGTCTGTACGAGATGGAGCTCGAGAAGCAGCAGGCAGAGCTCGGTGCCGAGCGCCAGAGCCAGATCGGCCACGGCAACCGTTCCGAGAAGATCCGTACCTACAACCAGCCCCAGGACCGCGTGACCGATCACCGCATCGGTTTCAACTCCACCTACAACGGCGTCCTTCTGGGCGATCAGCTCGGCACCGTCATCGAGGCGCTCGCCGCCGCCGAGCGAGCCGAGAAGCTGGCACAAGCTGTGTAGGTTCCGCCGTTCTACCGAACGGCGGGCCAGCCGACGCTGCGCGCCGCCCAGGGCGACAATTTGTCATTCAAAAGGCAAGGCATGACCAGAAGGTCTATGCCTTGCCTTTTTCATGCCAACTTGTTCGCCCTGGACGTCGCTCGCTGTCCGTCCTCTACCTGCAGCGTTGCCTTGCTCCGGATGCGGTATGCTCAACCTGCGGGGTTTCCAAGGTAGTCATTGGGGACGTTCTTAAATGACTAGTCAAAAGGGATATTCTTGCGGCACCTGGCAGTTGGGGACGCTCCTTTTGTGCCGGCAGTTGGGGACTGTCCCTAAAGGCCGGCAGATGGGGACGGTCCTTCGCGGCTGGCTACGAAGACTGTCCCCGATAGCTAGTCGTATAAGAACGTCCCCAATGACTGGGTTGGGCACATTGCTTTGAGATGTTATTCAATCGGCTTTGATGGCCATTAAGCCAGCTACCTGCTCAAAGAAATTGCGTCGTGCATCTTCTGCCGAAAATATTGCTCAAAAAATCGTCCAAGAAGCTGCAGTGCATTTTTTGATGCGTCGCGCGTCAAGTGATTTGGCAAGTTCTTGGTTAGATATTGGTCAGTTTTGGGGCAACCTTGCCAAAAACTTGACGGATGCAGATTTAGACGTCGACGAATGAACACTTCGGGCAGGTTCCAAGTAAAAATCTGGGCTGATTGTCGATAATCGCCTTCAATCGTCCCTTGCCAAACGCTGGCCTCGCGTACAATCTGCTCCGACATTCGCGCGCCGCCCGGCGCTTAAGAGGGGAGGGCCCCATGGCAAACGAGATCTGGACCATCAAGCGTTGTCTTGAGTGGACCAAGGAGTACCTAGCCGAGCGTGGTGAGGAGCACCCCCGTCTTTCTGCTGAGTGGCTGCTGTGCGCTGCCACGGGTTTGGCACGCATCGACTTATATATGCGCATG
The DNA here is from genome assembly GCF_003436895.1 of Collinsella sp. TF09-1AT. Classification (NCBI taxonomy): domain Bacteria; kingdom Bacillati; phylum Actinomycetota; class Coriobacteriia; order Coriobacteriales; family Coriobacteriaceae; genus Collinsella; species Collinsella sp. TF09-1AT. Next base: position 269,905 of record NZ_QSRC01000003.1, read on the forward strand.
GACGAGACGCTTAACGCGGCCCAGCTCGAGACCATGCACGCGGCCGTTGTCCGCCGCGCTAAGGGCGAGCCGCTGCAATACATCACGGGCAGCACGCAGTTTCGCATGATCGACGTCGCGTGCGCCCCCGGTGTGCTCATTCCGCGCCCCGAGACCGAGATGCTCGTCGAGGAAGTCCTCAATTATCTGGATGCCGAGGTGCTGAGCCCCGAGGCCGCCGCCCGTCAGCGTGTTGAGCTGCCTTGGAACGATGAGGTCGAGCAGGCCCGCAAAGCCGAGGCCGCGCTGGCAGACGAACGCGCGACCGCCGAGCGCCGTGCCGCTAACCTGACGGCTGCCGATGAGGCGGCGCTAGGCAGCGACGTGCTGGGTAGCCGTGCCTATGCCGAGGAACTAGCCGATCGCGAGGCCGAGGAAGCCGCCGCGCAGGCAGCAGAAGCCGAAGCCGCAAAAGCCGCCGAGCCCGAGCTCGACGAATACGGCATCGCCATCGAGGGTGCCGATCAGAAGATGGCTTCAGCTCAGGATGCCGCTGCGCCTGCTCCAACCGAGCCCCGCATCGCCCGCGTTCTCGAGGTCGGCTGCGGCACGGGCTGCATCTCGCTCTCGCTTGCCTGGGAGCGACGCGGCCACGTTACCTGCACCGCTACCGATATCGAGCTGCGCGCCATCGATCTGGCCACCAAAAACCGCGATGCGCTCGGGCTCACGGCAGATGAGGTCGCCTTCAGCCTCACAAACCTGGTGAGCTCCATTCCCCGTGAAGAGTGGGGCACCTTTGACGTACTCGTCTCCAACCCGCCCTACATCCCCACCGATGTCATGCGCTCGCTGCCGCACGAGGTCAAGGACTTTGAGCCCGATCTGGCGCTCGAGGGTGGCGCCGACGGCCTCGATATCTTCCGCCGCCTGCTCAACGCGGCGCCCTACATGTTGCGCGCCGGCGGCCTCTTTGCCTGCGAGCTCTACGAGGGCGCGCTCGACGCTGCGGCCGAGCTCTGCCGCCAAGCGGGCCTGTCGGACGTGCGCATCGTCCACGACCTCACCGATCGCCCCCGCATCGTCCGAGCCATCGTCACCGAGCCCAAACAGCGCCAGTAATATTTATTAACTGGTTAGCAAAAATTATAAATTAGTTTATAATTAGGACGGCTGAAAGAGGTCGGCCCATGCAACCTCCTACCTTTCGGGAAATCATTGCCCTACTCAAGCACGATGGATTCGTGAAGGTCGCGCAAGTCGGTAGTCATGCTAAGTATGTTTCTGGTGACCGTGTTGTCACCGTGAACGGCTCTGGTGGCGATCGACCAAAGAAGGGCACGTGGGCAAGTATTCGTCGCCAAGCTGGATGGTAGTTGGAGGCAAAATGAGGCAGCGATTTACCTATGACTGCGTTCTCATAAAAGAAGACGACGGTTACTGCGCCAGCTTCCCGCAGATTCCCGGCGCCTTTGCCGATGGCGATACGCGCGAAGAAGCGATTGCCCATGCCACCGAGGCACTGATGGCGTTTTTGGCCGACGACCTCAACAACGGTTTGACTCCGGCAGGGTACGAACGCTCGGCCGAGGTCGTGGCCCTTTCAGTCGAAATCGACCACGAGGACGCTCGGGAAGCGGCGTGCCGAACATTTAAAGACGCAGCGCTGGACCTCAAAGTCTCCGCTCCGCGGATTACCGCGCTGGTCAAAGCCGGAAAGCTCGATGTTGAACTCGTCGACGGCCGTCGGATGATAACGATAGACAGCATCGAGCGCTACGCCGCCCAAGAACGCCACGCCGGCAGGCCAAAGAAGTTCGTCGCAGTCCAATAACCCCCTCACTTTCACCGACTACTAGAGCCGCTCACCAAACCAACATGCGCTCTGGGCAAATAGGTTGAACGTTTCGTGCGAGAATGCCCCACAGTAAACAAACTTGCACCAGAGCGTAAGGGGCTGGCATACACATGCAGACGGTCTATCGGGTATACGAGGGAACGCGCGAGCCGCATCGGCTTGCCGTCGAGCGCACTGCCGAGGTGCTCGGCCGCGGCGGCCTGGCTTTGATCCCGACCGAGACCGTCTACGGTGTCGCCGTGGCAGTTAAAGCCTTCTCCGATGCCGTCCCCCAAGATACAAGCGAGTTCCCGTCGTGGTCATGCGACCCGCAAGCCACCGTCAATGGCGCCGCGGTCCCTGCGCTCGGTACCGGCTACCGCCGCATCTTCACTCTCAAGCAACGTGAACTCACGCAAACCGTCGCTTGGCTGGTCGATGGCGTCGAAGCGCTCGACCGCTATGGCGTGGATATCCCGGAAGATGCCCGCGTACTCGCGCGACGATGCTGGCCGGGAGCCCTGACTATCGTGATTAAGGCAGCCCCCTGCGTGCCGACCTTTATGCGCGCTGCCGACGACACCGTGGCCCTGCGCGCTTCGGCCTCTCCCGTGGTCCAGGCGCTCATCCGCGCCTGCGGCAGTCCCCTTGCCTGCACGAGCGCCAATACGCACGGCGCGCCCTCGCCGGCAAGCTTTGCCGCCGTCGAGGGTCGCATCCTGGAGGGGGTCGATGTTGCCGTCGACGCCGGTGAGACCCCGTGTCGCGACGTCTCGACCATCGTGTCGTTCCAGCACGGCGGGCTCCAGATCCTGCGCCAAGGCGCACTTCCCGCATCAGAGATCGAACGGGTCCTGTCCGACCCGATGCAATAGAAAGGTGTAAGCGATGTCGTTGAATCTGGGCAGCCTGGGCATGGAAGATGCCTCGTTTAACTTTGGCGGTTCCTACATCATGGCGCTCGACTGCGGCACCACCTCGGTACTTGCGACCATCGTCGACGAGTACGGATGCATCGTCGCGCAGGCGCGTCGCAGCGTCAAAACCAGTTTTCCGCGTCCCGGTTGGGTAGAGCAAGACCCCATGGCGGTCCTCGCCAGTCAAATCGCCGTCATGATGGAAGTCCAGTTTAAGAGCGGTATCCACTCCGACCGCATTGCCGCCATCGGCATCTCCAACCAGCGCGAGACCACGGTGGTCTGGGACCGCGTGAGCGGTCAGCCGATCTATAACGCCATCGTATGGCAGTGCCGCCGTACCGCGCCGGCAATCGACGCGTTGGTTGAACAGGGTTGCGAGGAGTTGGTGCGCTCCCGCACGGGACTCACGCTCGACCCGTATTTCTCGGCCTCCAAGGTGCAGTGGATTCTCGACAACGTCGACGGCGCACGCGAGAGCGCGGCGGCGGGCGACCTCATGTTTGGCACCATCGACACCTGGCTCATCTACAACCTCACCGGCGGCCAGGTCTTTGCCACCGACTACACCAATGCCAGCCGCACGGCGCTCTTTAATATCCATACGCTCGATTGGGACGACGACCTGCTGGCGCTCTTTGACGTTCCACGTTCCATGATGCCCGAGGTTCGCTGGAGCTCGGGCGACTACGGCCGCGTCGCGAGCGACATCATGACCAACACGCCGCCCATCATGGGCGTGGCGGGCGACCAGCAGGCGTCGCTGTTCGGTCACTGCTGTTTCCGTCCCGGCCAGACCAAAAACACCTATGGCACGGGTTGCTTTATGCTCATGAACACCGGCGACGAGATCGTCGAATCCAAGAACGGCCTGGTCTCCACCATCGGTATCGCTGCGAACGGGAAGATCAGCTATGCACTCGAGGGCTCCATCTTCGCTGCCGGCTCCACCATGAACTGGCTTCGCAACAACATGGGCATCATCTCGAGCGCGAGCGAGTCGGCACAACTCGCCGCTTCGATTAACGACAACGAGGGCTGCTACTTCGTTCCCGCCTTTGCGGGTTTGGGTGCTCCCTGGTGGGACCCGCATGCTCGCGGTATCGTGTGCGGTCTGACCGGCGCCTCGAGCCGTGCGACCATCGTACGTGCCGCCTGCGAATCCATGGCATATCAGAGCTACGACGTGCTGCGCGCCATGGAGCAGGACGTGGGGCTTTCGATCGAGCGCCTGTCTGTCGATGGCGGTGCCTCGCGCAACGAGTTCATCATGCAATTCCAGGCCGACCTGCTGGATATCCCCGTGCTGCAATGCGAGACGGTGGAGACCACGGCAATCGGTGCCGCGTACTTGGCGGGTCTTGCCGTCGGCTATTGGGAAGACCTAGAAGAGCTGGAGCAAAATGCCCAGATCGTTAGGACCTTCCTTCCCCACATGTCTGCCGAGCGCCGCGAGCAAAACCTTGCGGGCTGGCGTGATGCAGTCAAGCGCTCGCTCAGTACCGCACAGTAGGGCTGCGATGGGCTGCTCGATACAATAAACCGCTAAACTAATGCTTGGCGTTCGGCGGCAACATTGCTGCGCGCCTTGTCAGCAAGGCCGTTTTGCGGCCGCAACGAAAGGGGCAATCAACCCATGACCGTCACCTACGACGCGTCCCGTGTGACGCTTGTCGATCACCCGCTCGTCCAGCACAAGCTGTCGATCCTGCGCGACAAAAACACCGGCACCAACCAGTTCCGCCAGCTCGTGCGCGAACTCGCGCTTTTTGACGGCTACGAGGCCATGCGCGACCTGCCTATGGAAGACGTCGAGGTCGAGACCCCCATCACTACCGCCACGTTCAAACAACTCGCCGGCAAGAAACTCGCCATCGTGCCCATCCTGCGTGCGGGCCTTGGCATGGTCGACGGCATCCTCGACCTGGTGCCCTCCGCTCGCGTGGGCCACATCGGCATGGAGCGCGACGAGGTTACCCACGAGCCGCACGAGTATTACTGCAAGATGCCCAAGGATATCGACCAGCGCACCTGCCTGGTCGTCGACCCCATGCTCGCCACGGGCGGTTCGGCCGAGATGGCCATCAGCTACCTGCGCGAGCGCGGTGTCAAGGACATCCGCATGCTGTGCATCGTCGCCGCGCCCGAGGGTCTCAAGTCGCTGACCGAAAAGGACTCCGGCGTACATATTTATACGTGCGCCATCGACGATCATCTCAACGAGGCAGCCTACATCGTTCCCGGCCTGGGCGACGCCGGCGACCGCATCTACGGCACGCTCTAGTCGTCGGGCCTTGTCGGCTACGGTCACAAATACGAAGAAATGGTGCGCGCGGGCGAGCAAAAGACGTCCACGCGCACTCCTGTTAACGGACGTTTAGCCCAGAGGGGTTCGAGAAAAACGTATTACCTACCTGCGACATAAAGAAGGTCTTAAGAAAACGAACAGGTGAGTATTAACCGATGCTTTTTCGGTTGTACTTTAGCCATTGGCTCGTACAATAGTCACCAATGTTTGGCGGGAACTGTTCTGGGAAGCGTTAAAGAAGGAAAGTGAGGACGCCAGTGTTTCAGATAGCCGATCTGCTTGCTATCGTTGCAGGCGTCATCGCGGGCGCGGTCGCCTTTCTTCCCTTTGTTTTTACGCTCAAGCCGGTTCTTGACGATAAGCAGAATGCGGACATGCTCAAGGGCATGGTGAGTCTGGCGGTCTCGGCAATCGCCCTGCTCGTCTTTACCTTGGTTGTGTTTGTGTTGTTCGGAGAGGCATTTCGCATGTTCCTCCTGGGCGAGGCGATCGGCTTCGTGGCCTTTATGGCCGCCTGCACGGTTCGCGTCGCCAAGGCGCTGCGAGATCCTCATGAGGTCGAAAGGTAAGTCGTGGAAATTTTTGAAAAGCTGCCTGATGAGATTAATCATCTGGTTAGCGAGTTCAGCTCCACTCCTGTCGTGGGCGATCTGAGCTGCGGCATCACGCAGTACTCGTTTTGGCTGATCGTCTCCACGATCGTGCTCCTGATCGTCCTGGCCGTGTTCAAGAAGAAGCAGACCCTAGTTCCCAAGGGCTTCTTCGTCAACGGTTTCGAGTACATCATCGAGTACGTCGAGAACGATATCGGCAAGGGCGTCGTGGGTGAGAACTGGAAGAAGCACTTCCCGTTCCTGTGCTCGCTTTTCCTGTTCATCCTGATCAATAACATGATCGGCCTGATCCCGGGAATGAAGCCCGGCACCGGCGCAATCGGCTCCACCGCCGCGCTCGCCATCTTCGCCTTCGTGTACTTCATCTACTACGGATGCAAGGCTCACGGCGTGATCGGCTACATCAAGAGCCTCGCCCCGCAGGGCGTGAGCTTCCCGATGAACGTGCTTGTGTGGGTCGTCGAGCTTTTCTCGACCTTCCTGCGCCTCATCACACTCGCCGTCCGTCTGTTCTGCAACATGTTCGCAGGACACGTGGTCATGGGCTCGTTCGCCATCATGGCGAGCATGTTCATGCAGCCGCTGCTTCAGCAGGTTTCCGCGGCCCACGCCGTCGGTGCCCTGCCTTCGCTGGCCTGGCTTGCTATCCTCATCCTGATCTATGCGATCGAGCTTGTGGTCGGCGCCATCCAGGCTTACGTCTTCACAGTCCTTACCGCCGTGTATGTCTCTGAGGCAGAGGAGGTCGCGGAGGAGGAGTAGTCTTCCGTTCGCGTCTTAAAGGTAAGGCAATTCGTTAAACCGCCGGTGCCCGTACCCATGGAGCCCGGCAGTTATAAAAAGGTTATCCTGCGTGAAATAAGACACGCACGACAAAGGAGGAATCGTGGGAGTTATCGGTTACGGTCTCGGTGTTATCGGCGCTGGTCTTGCTATCGGCCTGTCTGCTCTGGGTGCTACGGGTGCTATGGCCCGTCAGCCTGAGGTCCAGGGCCGCGTGTTCACCGTCTTCATCATGGGCTCCGCCTTCGGCGAGGCTCTGGCTCTGATCGGCTTCGTTGTCGCGCTGATCGTTAAATAGCACGGAGCGTCAAGTATGAATCTTTCATCCCAGAAGAGCGCGATCGCACTCTCCGCGTCCGCGGCCGCGCTGCTCATGCCGGTTTCCGCGTTCGCCGAGGACGGCGCTGCCGGTGCGGACATCCTCATCCCTAAGATGGCGGAGTTCATCCCGGCGCTTATCGCCTTCCTGATTATCTGGATCGTGCTGGCCAAGGTCGCCCTGCCGGGCATCATGAAAACCATGGAGGAGCGCGGCAAGAAGATCGAGGAGAGCCTCGACGAGGCCGAGAAGACCAAGCAGGAGGCTATCGCCAAGCGTGCTGAGTCCGACTCGATCGTCACCGACGCCCGTCGTCAGGCTGCCGACATCGTTCTCGAGGCCCGTAAGGACGCCGAGTCCGAGCGCGCCCGTATCATCGAGGCTGCTCACAAGGAGGCAGAGGAGATCATCGCCAAGGCCCATACGACTGTCGAGGACGAGCGCAAGTCCATCTACGCCGGTGCCGCGAGCTCCATCGCCGACCTGTCCGTTGCCGTCGCCACCAAGATCGTGGGCGAGGCACTCGAGGACGAGGCCGAGCAGAAGAAGCTCATCGAGCGCTACATCCAGGAAGCAGGTAGCCTGAATGCCGACTAGCCGCTATCAGGACAAGGTGCTCGAGACCTATGCGCGCTCCCTTCTGGAAGCCGCCAAGGCCGAGAACCATGTGTTCGAGGACCTCGAGATGATCGAGCGCTTGGCTTCTGCCAGCCCCGAGATCATCGCCGTGCTCGACACCATGTCCAAGCGCGACCAGCTCGACCTTCTTCCCAAGGTGGCAGCTGCCTTTAAGTATGTTGCCGAGGAAGACGAGGATGTAGTGGGCGTGACCGTCACCACGGCGATCCCGCTCGACGACGAGCTGCGTCAAACCATCACTAAGAAATGCGAGCAGGACTTCGGCCGCAAGGTATTCCTTATCGAGCAGGTCGACCCGTCTATCGTGGGCGGCCTGGTGCTCGAGGCCCGCGGCGAGCGTCGTGACATTTCCGTCAAGACGCAGCTGCGCATCGCGCAGGAGACCCTCGCAAACTCTGCTAATTCGTACGGAGGTGAAGCCTAATGTCCGAAACCCTCAATGCCCAGGATATCGCCAAGAAACTGCAGGAGCAGCTCACGAGTCTCTCCGCGACGGTCGATACGCATGAGGTTTCAACGGTCGACGAGGTAGGCGACGGCATCGCGCGCGTCTCCGGCCTCAAGAGCGCCATGGCAGGCGAGCTTCTGGAGTTCAAGAGCTCCGATACCGGTGAGACCGTCTTCGGCCTTGCCCAAAACCTTGACCGTGACGAGGTCGGCGCCGTTCTGTTTGGTGCCGTCGACTCCATCAAGGAAGGCGACGAGTGCCGCACCACTGGCCGCATTATGGATATCCCTGTGAGCCGTGCTATGCTTGGCCGCGTCGTCAATCCGCTCGGCCAGCCTATCGACGGCCTGGGTGACATCGTCGCCACGCACCGTCGTCCCATCGAGTTCAAGGCCCCCGGTGTCATCGACCGTACCCCGGTGTGCGAGCCGGTTCAGACCGGCCTGTTGGCTATCGACTCCATGGTGCCTATCGGCCGTGGTCAGCGTGAGCTCATCATCGGCGACCGAAAGACCGGTAAGACCGCCATTGCCATCGACGCTATCCTCAATCAGAGCGGCAAGGGCATGGTCTGCATCTATGTCGCCATCGGCCAGAAGGCCTCCACGGTTGCCAACATCCGCGAGACCCTCGCTCAGCACGGTGCGCTCGACTACACCATCATCGTTTCGGCCACCGCTGCCGATTCCGCCCCTATGCAGTACATCGCGCCTATGGCCGGTGCCGCTATCGGCGAATTCTTTATGTACAACGGCGAGGATGGTAAGCCCGCCAACGAGACCAACCCCGGCGGTCACGTGCTCGTCATCTACGACGACCTGTCCAAGCAGGCTGTGGCCTACCGTCAGATGTCGCTGACGCTGCATCGTCCGCCCGGACGCGAGGCCTATCCTGGCGACATCTTCTACCTGCACTCTCGTCTGCTCGAGCGTGCCGTCAAGATGTCCAAGAAGAACGGTTACGGCTCCATGACGGCCCTGCCGATCATCGAGACCCAGGACGGCGATGTCTCGGCCTACATTCCGACCAACGTCATTTCCATTACCGATGGTCAGATCTACCTGCAGTCCGAGCTCTTCTTCCAGGGTCAGCGCCCGGCAGTCGACGTGGGCATTTCCGTGTCCCGCGTTGGTGGCGACGCGCAGACCAAGGCCATGAAGCAGGTCGCCGGCAACCTCCGTCTGGACCTCGCTTCGTATCAGGAGCTCGCCGGCTTTACGCAGTTCGGCTCCGACCTTGACGAGGCTACTCAGAAGCAGCTGACCCATGGTGCCCGCATGACCGAGCTCCTGAAGCAGCCGCGTTATAAACCATTTGAGGTTGGCGAGCAGATCGTTGCGCTGTTCGCTGGCAACGAGGGCTTCCTGGACGACCTGGAGATCGCCGACGTGCTGCCTTTCCGTGCCGAGCTCATCGAGTACATGGACAATGGCTTTGGCTTGCTGCTCGACAAGGTTCGCGCCAAGAAGATCGATGATGACACCAAGGCTGAGCTCTTGCGCGTCATCGGCGACTTTAAGCAGCAGTTCATGGCCAAGCACCATTCGGATGTTTCTGGATCAGAGGAGAACTAAGCCCTATGGCCAACCTTCGCGACATTAAGAAGCGAATCTCCTCGGTTACCACGACCAAGCAGATCACGCGCACGATGGAGATGGTCTCTACGGCCAAGATCCGTCGTGCCCTCGATCGCTCCAAGCAGGCCGAGCCCTATAAGGAGGCGCTGACCGACGTCATGTTGACGGTCGCCGGCGACGCCTCCTGTTCGGGCACCGATCCCATGCTGCAGAAGCATGAGAACGTCAAGCATGGCCTGATTGTCGTCATTGCCTCGGACCGCGGCCTTGCCGGCGGTTTCAATACGACAGTGGAGCGTACGGCCGAAAAGCTCGCCGCTTCTTGGGCGAACGACGGCATCGAGTGCGAGATCATCGCGTGCGGGCGCAAGCCGGCCACGTATTTTTGCGACCGCGCAAACGTCATCATGCACTTTGAGGGCAACTCCTCTGAGCCCGATTTCAATCAGGCCCGCATGATCTCCTCTCATATCTGCGATGCGTATCGTGCCGGTGAGCTTGACCGTGTCGAGCTTGTCTACCACCACGCAAAGAACCGCGTGGATCAGGAGCTTCGCGTCGAGCATCTGTTGCCGCTCGACCCCGAGATGATCGCTATGGCCCACGGTCCGCGTAAGAACGAGACCGACGCCCCTAAGCGCATCTCGTCCACGTTCGAGTTCGTGCCCTCTCCCGAGCATGTTCTCGGCAAGCTTGTACCGTCGTATATCCTGACGGTCATCTACCAGGCCCTGATCGATTCGGCGGCTGCCGAGCAGGGTGCACGCCGCAAGGCCATGCACTCCGCGACGGAAAACGCCACCGCGATCATCTCGACCCTTACCCGCACGTATAGTCGCGTGCGCCAGGCTTCGATCACGACCGAGATTAACGAGATCGTCGGCGGAGCCTCAGCATTGGAGGAACAGTAATGGCTAATAACACCGTAAAGCTTGCGGTCGAGGAAGCCACCAAGAAGACGACTGCCGGTGATGGTCGCATCGTGCGTATCATCGGCCCTGTCGTCGACGTCAAGTTTGACGGCGCGGTGCCCCCGATCTACAACGCGCTCACGGTCGAGGCCGAGACCCCGATCGGTCATCTGAGCACGATCCTCGAGGTCGAGAGTCAGCTTCCGGGCGGCGTCGTCCGCACGGTCGCCATGTCCTCGACCGACGGCCTGCAGCGCGGCCTCATCGCCACCGATACCGGTGAGCCCATGAAGATGCCCGTTGGTCCCAAGACGCTCGGCCGCATTTGGAACGTCATGGGCAAGCCCGTCGACGGCAAGCCCATGCCCGAGGTGGAGGAGTTCTACCCCATCCACCATGCAGCGCCCCGCTTTGACGAGCTCACCACCAAGACCGAGATCTTCGAGACCGGCATCAAGGCCGTCGACCTGCTTGAGCCCTACATCCGTGGCGGCAAGACGGGCCTGTTCGGCGGCGCCGGCGTCGGCAAGACCGTTCTGATTCAGGAGCTCATCAACAACCTCGCCCAGGAGCACGGCGGCACCTCGGTGTTCACCGGCGTCGGCGAGCGTACCCGCGAGGGCACCGACCTGTTCCTCGAGATGAGCGAGTCTGGCGTTATCGACAAGACCTGCTTGGTCTATGGTCAGATGAACGAGCCGCCCGGAGCGCGTCTTCGCATCGGTCTGGCCGGCCTTACCACCGCTGAGTACTTCCGCGATCGCGGCCAGGACGTTCTGCTGTTCATCGACAACATCTTCCGCTTCTCCCAGGCAGGTTCCGAGGTTTCCGCACTGCTGGGCCGTATGCCGTCCGCCGTTGGTTACCAGCCCACGCTGGCAACCGAGATGGGCGACCTCCAGGAGCGCATTACCTCGACCAAGACGGGCTCCATTACCTCCGTCCAGGCTGTCTACGTCCCCGCAGACGACCTGACCGACCCGGCGCCTGCCACGACGTTTACGCACCTCGACGCCACCACGGTTCTTTCGCGTAGCATTTCGTCGCTCGGCCTGTTCCCGGCTATCGACCCGCTCGCGTCTTCCTCCGACGCTCTCGATCCCTCGATCGTCGGCGAGGAGCACTACCGTGTCGCCGTCAAGGTCCAGGAGCTCCTACAGGAGTACTCCGACCTTCAGGACATCATCGCCATTCTGGGTATGGACGAGCTGTCCGAGGAGCAGCGCCTTACGGTCAACCGCGCTCGTAAGATTCAGCAGTTCCTCTCGCAGTCCTTCCACGTCGCCGAGAAGTTCACCGGCAACCCCGGTGTCTACGTCCGCGTCGAGGATACCGTCCGCTCCTTCGCCGAGATTGTCGACGGCAAGGCCGATGACCTGCCCGAGCAGGCTTTCCGCTATGCTTCCACGATTGAGGACGTGCGCGAGCGCGCCCGCAAGATGGGGGAGAAGTAGGTTATGCGTATCCGCATCGTGTGCCCCGTGAGCTGCGCCTATGAGGGCGACGCTGCGTTTGTGTCGATTCCGTCCACGGATGGCGAGTTTGGCGTTCTGCCTGCTCACTCCAGCGAGATCTGCACGATCGACCGCGGTTACGTTCGCGTTTCCGATAAGGCCATGGGCACTGTCGACCACACGTTTGCCGTGGCCGGCGGCTATGCCCAGGTTGCGGACGATGTCGTGACCGTTCTCGCCGAGCGCGCTTGCGATCTGGCGACCGTCGATGCCGACAAGCTTAAAGCTGATATTCAAGGTTTTGAAGAGAAGCTGGGTAATTTGTCGGAGGATGATGCACGCCGCGCCTACCTCTATAATGAAATCGCATGGTGTAAGCTCAAGCTTGCCCAATAGTCAAACGATTTAACGTTCGACCATTTGCGAACACATCATGCCCGGGATGGCCCAGCCACCCCGGGCATGCTTTTTGAAAGGGTAGACCTTGGATATTATCCGCGTTGAGGGTGGCCATGCCATCGGAGGCTCCGTGCCCGTTTCGGGTGCCAAGAACTCCGCGCTCAAACTCATGGCGGCAACGCTTCTGGCGCCGGGCAAGACGACGCTGCAGAACGTGCCCGATATTTCCGATGTCCACGTGATGGGCAAGGTGCTCAAGGGCATGGGCGCTACGATCGATGTTCTCGACGAGCACACGCTCGAGATCGATACCTCTCAGGCCGATTCTTGGGAGGCCCCCTACGAGCTCGTTGCCAAGATGCGTGCTTCCACCGCCGTCATGGGACCCCTGCTGGGTCGCTTCCATCGCGCCAAGATCGCCATGCCGGGCGGCTGCAACCTGGGTGCTCGCAAGATCGATATGCACATTCTGGGTCTTGAGGCCCTGGGCGTAGAGTTTGATACCGCCCACGGCTACATCAACGCCAGCGCGCCTCAGGGCCTGCGCGGCACCACCGTCACGCTCGAGTTTGCCAGTGTCGGTGCGACCGAGAACCTCATCATGGCCTCTGTGCGCGCACAGGGCACCACGGTTATCGACAATGCCGCCCGCGAGCCCGAGATCGTCGATCTCGCCAACATGCTCAACGAAATGGGCGCCAAGATTGTCGGCGCCGGTACGCCTGTCGTGACCATCGAGGGCGTGGAAGAGCTCCATCCCGTTACCCATCGCGTGGTGGGCGACCGCATCGAGGCCGGTACCTTTATCGTCGCCGGTGCGCTGATGGCTGACGATCGCGGTGTCGACGTCACGGGTTTTTGCCCCATCCATCTGGGCATGGTGCTCAAGAAGATGGAGCTCATGGGCATCGATTGCGAGCGTACTGACGACGGCGTTCACGTGAATCGCGCCGAGCGCATCAAGCCGGTCGACATCCAGACGCTTCCGTTCCCCGGCTTCCCGACCGACATGCAGGCACAAATTATGGTGCTCTCCGCCCTCGCCGACGGCAGTTCCGTTATTACCGAGAACATCTTCGAGAATCGCTTTATGTTTGCCTCTGAGCTGGTGCGCATGGGTGCCGACATTCGTATCGAGAGCCATCATGCCATGATTCATGGCGTCAAGGGCTTCTCGGGTGCACAGGTCACCTCGCCCGACCTTCGTGGCGGCGCGGCGCTTGTGGTTGCCGGTCTTATCGCCGACGGCGTTACCGAGGTCTCTGCCATCCATCACATCAAACGTGGCTACGAGCAGTTTGTCGAAAAGCTGCAGGCGCTTGGCGCGCATGTCGAACATGCCACCGTCCCCGATCCCGTCATCTACTAATGCAGGTTGCCTATGTTTAACAAGAAGCCCCTGGCGGATAACACCCGAAGACCCTCGACTGGTGCGCAGGCCAAGATCTACAGCCGCGACAACGTCGCTCGCTATTCCGAGCGCGCCCGCCAGCGCCGTCGTAGCCACACGATTCGTCACGTCGCGCTCATTGTCGTGCTTGGCGTGCTGCTGAGTGCCACTACCGCTGCCGGCCTGTGGTTTGCCACCATTATGGGCAAGCTCGGCGATTCTAATGTCATTACCGACAATCTGCGTCGGGTTCTGGTTGACACCGATGAGGCAAAGGATCCGTTCTACGTGCTGCTTCTTGGCACCGACGGCCGTCCGGGCGAGGATACGTATCGTGCCGACTCGATTATCTTGGCACGCATCGACCCCACGCAAAAGCAGGCGACGCTCATTTCCGTTCCGCGCGATACCAGGGTCGTGTACAAGGGCGAGACCATGAAGATCAACGCCTGCCATACCGTTGGCGGCGCCGAAGCCATGGTCGAGGCGGTCAACGAGCTGTGCGGTGTTCAGATTTCCCACTATGCCGAGGTCAGCTTCGACGGTATGCAGGCGCTGATTGATTCGGTTGGCGGTATCGACATTAACGCAACCGATGATGTTGACGACCCCGAGCACCTGGATATTAAGATTACCGCTGGTCAGCAGCATATGGACGGAGCTACCGCCCTTACCTATGCCCGCTGCCGCTACATCTATGCCGACGGCGATTACACGCGCATGCGCCACCAGCGTCAGGTGCTTGGCGCCCTTGCCAACCAGATTCTCAATAACTTCGATGCCACGAAGATCTTTGGCCTGGTTAATTCGCTGTCCGATATGCTCGTAACCGATATGAGCGTTCAGGATATCGTGTCTACGGTCAACGCCATGCGCGGTATGGACGTCGACGGTATCTACTCGGCCAACCTGCCCTCGTACGCCGACGACAGCACCATGATCGACGGTGTGAGCTACGTCTTTGTCTACGAGGACGAGCTCAAGGAAATGATGGAGCGTGTCGATGCCGGCAAGGATCCCAAGGGTCCCAACACCATGGGTCTTTCCGACGGTTCCAGCTCTACGATCGGCGACCTGAACAACAACACGTCTGACGACTACGCAAACGGTACCGCAACCTCATCGGTCAGCTCTGACGATTCCGATGACTCAAGCGATTCGAGCGATTCGGACTACTACGAAGAGCCCACCGGCGACGGTAACGGCTACGAAGCCAACTACTAAGTTACGGCGTTTTACCAAACGCCGTAACGGCTCGACGCTGCGCGCCGCCCAAGGCGACAATTTGTCATTCAAAAGGCAGGGCATGACCAGAAGGTCAATGCCCTGCCTTTTTCATGCCAACTTGTTCGCCTTGGACGTCGCTCGCTGACGTTGGCTCAACCTGCGATGTTGACTACTTCCCTTGTATCAAAAACCGCCCCGTTCTCTGTAGAGGACGGGGCGGTTCGTCTTTTGGGCTTATGCAGCCAGGCTTATGCGAAGCGGGCGACGAGCTCCTGCAAAACGTCGGTCATCTTGACGAGCGAACTGACCGGGACAAACTCGTTGACGCCGTGGTAGCAATAGCCGCCGGTGGAAAGGTTGGGGCAGGGCAGACCGCGGAACGACAGCTGCGCGCCGTCGGTGCCGCCGCGAATCGGCAGCACTTGGGGCTCAACGCCGCAGGCAAGGTAGGCTTCCTTGGCAACATCAATAAGCTCGGGATAGTCACGAACGATCTCGGCCATATTTCGATACTGCTGCTGAATCTCGACCGTCACGCGCTCCTCACCCAGGCGCTGGTTGAGCATCGAGGCGGCTGCATCAATAAGGTCGAGTTTCTGCTGGAACTTGGCGGCGTCATGGTCGCGGACGATATAGCGCGCTGTGGCGTGATCGACGGTTGCAGATACACCCTCAAGGTGATAAAAGCCCTCGTAGCCTTCCGTATACTCCGGGCGCTGCACGTAGGGGAGCAACGCGTTGAAGTCGCAGAACAGATTGCCTGCGTTGACCATACGGCCTTTGGCGTCGCCCGGGTGGATGGACTGGCCCTCAAAGCGGACGGTCGCCTCAGCGGCGTTAAAGCACTCCCACTCCAGCTCGCCGATGGGGCCACCGTCGACCGTGTAGGCGTACTTGCAGCCAAAGGTATCGATATCCAACAGCTCGGCTCCGTGGCCGATCTCCTCGTCAGGGCAGAAGCAAATGCCGAGTGCGGGATGGGGCAGAGAAGGGTCCTGAGCGATACGCGCGACAAGCGACATGATCTCGGCGACACCTGCCTTGTCGTCCGCGCCCAGCAGCGTGGTGCCATCGCTGCAGACCAGGTCCTCACCCGCGAGGTCGTTCAGGGCGGGAAGCTTGGCGGTACTCATGGCAACGGGCTTACCGTCAACCGTGCCGCAGACCAGGTCGCCGCCTTCGTAGTGCACGATGTGCGGCTTCACGCCGGCGCCCGGTGCAACTTCGGTGGTGTCGAGATGGGCGATCAGGCCCAGGGCAGGCTTGTCCTCAGCGCCCACACTTGCGGGGATATGTGCGCAGACATAGGCGTGCTCGGTCACGTGGGCATCTTCCGCACCAAGCTCGCGCAGCTCTTCAGCCAGCACGTTGGCAAGGTCAAACTGAACGGCGCTCGAGGGTACCTGGTCGCAGTTTGCATCCTCGGACTGCGTGTTGATCTGGACGTAGCGCAAAAAGCGCTCGAGGACATCGGGGTTCGTGGTGGTGTTTTCCATAAAGACCGCTCCAATCTTGGTCGTCGTGTGCAACAAGAACTCTAGCACGGTATGCCACGGCATACCGCGACGCTTGGATGGGGTAGAATCAGCCAATGAATGCAGAAGGGACGGAAGATCATGGATACGACAAATAGCTCGCGCGAACTACATCTGACGGTGGCGAACGAAGACTACTTGGAGTGCATGGTTCGCATTGAAAGCGAAGAGGGGGAAACCAACGGCGTGCGATCGGTCGACATCGCGCAGCGCCTTGGCGTCTCCAAGGCATCGGTCAATAAAGCGGTTTCGGCGCTCAAAGCATCCGAACTTGTCGAGCAATCGCACTACGGCAAGGTAGTCCTGACCGATCGCGGCCGCGAGGTTGGTACGGCTATCTGGTACCGTCATCGCCTCATCCGCACGTTTTTGGTTCAGGAGCTCGGTGTCGAATTTGAGCGAGCCGATTCCGAGGCCTGCATGATGGAGCATGCGCTTTCCGAGGACACGATGAACCGCTGGCTCGCCTATCTCGAAAAGCAGGGAATCAGCGTCGAGGAATAGCGGGATATATATGGATACGAGTTATTACAACCGCTTTGGTGCCGAGGAACTTACGCGCCGCTTGTCGAGCGAGACCTTGTTGGCGCAGGGCCCCATGGGCAGTGTTCTGTTGAGTGAGTACGATGCCGCCGACATTCCACCGGCGTTTTGGAATCTGGCAGAGCCGCAGACCGTTTCTCGTATTCATCGCTTGTATGTCGCCGCCGGCGCGCAGGTGCTCATTACCAACACCTTTCAGGCATCAAGCTATGCCCTCAAGCACGATCAGATTGCGCCGTCCGTGGCGGAGGTCAATCGCGGGGCCGTCGACGATGCCCGCCAGGCGCACCCTCAGCTGCTACTGGGCTCGATGGGCCCGATCGGTATCGAGTGGTTTGCCGAAGACTCTGTCGAGTATCGTGAAATCCGAGGCATTGCGCGCGAACAGACGCACGCCTTGCTCAATGCTGGTGTTGACGGTCTGCTGATCGAGACGGTGACGTCTATCCGTAATTTGCAGCCCATGCTTGCCGGCGCCCGAGATGCCGCCGACGGCATGCCTGTCCTGGTGAGTTTTGTCGTTGACGATAAAGGCGACCTGTTGGGCGATGGCCTCAACATCGAGGCGGCCGTTTTGTACGCCGAAAAACACGGCGCAAACTCGGTTGGTGTTAATTGCTGTTCGCTTGCGGCCGCGAACGCGGCGGTGCCCAGGATGGTTGCATCGGCGACTACTCCCGTCACGGTGCGTCCCAACGTGGGCGATCCGGTCCAGACTCAGGATGGCCCCGTATGGCACGAGAACCCAGAAGCTTTCGCGCGCGCATGCATCGAATGGAGACATGCCGGTGCCGCAATGGTGGGCAGTTGCTGTGGAACCACGGCAATCACTACGGCAGCGATGGCCGAGGCGCTCGATATATAAAGGGCAAAACCGCTCCATACGGGGCGGTTTTTTTATTGCTTGCATGTCCTCGGCAGCATTTGCCCAAATGGTGAATGCTGGTGCCGACAGGTTGCCGAGTGCGTGCTGCGGGTATACCTCATGCGTACCATGATCCAAACACTGTGAGGTGTCTGCGCGTGTGCGCGATAATTCATTTTGGAACTGACGGTTGGCGCGCCCGCGTCGACGACGACTTTACCGTCGACAACGTTGCCCGCATTGCCGATGCCGTCGGCGAGTTGTGGCAAAAGATCAGTCCCGGCAAAACAGTATATATAGGGTTCGACACCCGGCCGCAGGCGCGCGAGTTTGCTGAGCTTGCGGCAGGCGTGCTTGCCGATCACGGATTGGACGCAGTGCTCGCATCTCGGCCTGTTCCGACCCCCGCCCTTACGTGGGCGGCGGCGTATGACGGTGAGGCGTGCGGCGCGCTCATGGTGACGGGGTCCCATCATCCGCAGGGTTATCTGTGCCTCAAGATTCGCATGGGTGACGGCTCGACCGCCAACCAGGATGTCATCGAAGAGCTCGAAGAGACCATGGCTCCCGAGCCAATGGGGATCGAGGGGCAATATCGCACCGCGGATATCATTCCTGACTATATGCAGGCGGTGGCATCGTTTGTCGATGCCGAAGCCATCCGCGCCGCGCACCTGCGCGTGGTGGTTGATCCCATGGGCGGTGCAGCCCAGGGCTATCTAGCTGACTTGCTGCGCGAGCTTGGCGTTGAGGTGCACGAGATTCATGCCGGGCAGGCACCTGACCAAGAAGATATCTGCCCCGACCCCGTTGAGCCGTGGGTGGACGCTTGCGAGCGCACGGTTATCGAGGACGGAGCTTGCGCTGGCCTGGTGACCGACGGCGACGCCGACCGTATCGGCGCGGTTGACGAGCGCGGCAGATATATACATCCGCATCAGATCATGGCGCTCGTTTTGGGCGACTTGGTTCAATTTCGTAATTTGGAGGGGCGCGTCGTCGTCAATCTCTCATGCTCGACGCTCGTGCGTCGCATTGCCGAGGCGCTTGGCTGCCGCGTGACCGTCAAACCAGTCGGTTTCAAATATATAGCGGCGGAGATGAAGAAGGGCGGCGTTCTCATAGGCGGCGAAGAAGCCGGTGGTATCGGAATCGCCGCGCATATGCCCGAGCGCGATGGAATCCTCGCCTGTCTGATTCTGTGCGAGCTTATGGCGAAGACGGACGCGCCTTTGGGCGTTCTGGTCGACCAACTCGAGGACAGTTTTGGTAAGACGAGTTACGGTCGACGCGATTTGCGCCTTGAGGCCGAAGATGCCGAAACGTTACGAACCCTACTGCCGGGTGTAAACCCCAAGTCGATTTGTGGCAAGGTGCCGCAAAACGTTAGTCATATGGATGGCTTGCGTTTGGCATTCGAGGATGACACGTGGCTGCTGGTCCGTCCTAGCGGGACCGAACCAGTGGTGCGCGTCTACGCCGAGGGGTTCTCGGTGGAAGAACGTGATGAGTTGCTCGATGCTGGCTGTGCTTTAGCTAGGGGGACGTATCCGCTTTAACCATGAGACTGCCTTATATAAAGAGATGCTCGGCGAGCGGTAGTTAACGGCTGGCAAACGTTAGTCGGATCACAAGATGTGTAGGAAATGTGTACGCCCTGATTCCCGCCCGCGGGGCCCCTCCGGTCTGGCAATATATCTCCTTGCCGCGCGGCCCGGTCGAACCGGATCAGCCGCCAGGCGTGCACCTTGAGAACCGGATACTGCGAGGATGGACACTAACTTCAGTGTCGCATCCGGGCAGACATCGAACCATTTGAAATGGTCTGACTTGGATTTGTTTTTCGCAAGGCCGCCGAGAGGCGGCCCCGAGAAATTCCTTTTCCTATCAAACAGAACCATATGAATCGAACGGAACCGATCAGCGAGTGACTGAGAGGACCGGACGGGCTCGAGGCCCAAATATTTTTGGACGGAGAGTTCGATCCTGGCTCAGGATGAACGC